>NZ_DATCRF010000180.1:0-13421 GCF_036569125.1 Chitinophaga sp.
AAATTTTATGGGTCTTCCTGTTAATGGGAGGAACATAGTCTTCACAGAAAATGTTTTCTACCGGTTTCAAGATAGAAAGATCAAAGAGGTATGGTCCGTAATCGATAAAGCGGCCATCGAAGCGCAACTTGAAGACGATAAATAATCTGTTTGGTTCAGCGATCTGGCTGGTAATTTCTATAATGGTGTTATCACCGTACCAGCCTTCAGTTCACTGATCTTCTACCAGAAAATCCCCTGGCATATTTTAATTCCGTGTCAAGGCTTTTGCTTTGTCAGCGTTTTTTCCATTGGTGTCTCTCATGGTTGCATATACTTTATCCCCAAAGCTGCAATGGATTTGGCGGTAAGCAATATGGGAGAGCGGAATGCGATTGATAAGACCAGGGAAATGTTAAATGAATGCCCGCTATTTTTGAAGCAGCCGGCGCCTGATGCGGCTCAGGGTGTCTTTAGTGATGCCAAGATAAGAAGCAATAATATGCTGCGGAAAACGGTGCAGCAGTTCGGGATAACAGTCGATAAAATCTACATATCGTTTATCTGCAGTACCACTTATAGATGAGGTTAGCCTTCGCTGATTGGCAATATTATTCCGCTCATCAAGCTGGCGTACCATTTCCCAAAAGGCAGGTACCGCCTTAATAAGTTCAAGGGAATTACCCCTGCTGATCAAAAGCACTTCGGTGTCTTCCCAGGCATCGATATTATATAAGCTTGGCGTAAGCATAACCCAGCTTTCCCGGTCACCCATCCACCAGCCTTCCACACCCAGCCGCACGAAGTGTTCAGATCCCTTGTCATCAACCGAATACATCCGCATGGAACCTTTTACAATAAAGGCAAAATCTTTACAATAGTTACCTGCCTGCAGGAGATACTGTCTTTTTCTGAATTTAGACGGAATAAATGCCTGCCTAAGCAACGCTTTCTCGTCTTCAGAAAGTGGATCAGCACTGAACTTTTTCAGATAGTCAAAAAAAGCTTCGTACATATTTACCTCATGCATCATTCTTGTATAATATAGTTTGGGATATTCAATATTGTTCAGACAAAAATACTGATTAAATGCCCATTTCCACCCCGGCAACCTGGTTGTGTAGGTGGCATGTAGACATTTGTCTACTTTATTTTTCGACTTATGTCATCTTTCTCTTTTTGCCGGTTTCTGAACTTTGCTTCCGGGCAATTGACAATAATGTAGCATGCAAAGGAAACCGCCGGCCTTCCATCTGCCCCGTAATGTTCAACCTTAATAGTTAATATACAAAATCAGTAACATGCCAAAAAATGTGAAAACAGGCCTTGAAGCCCTGCTGCGTCCGGAAGACAGCATTTTAGTGTTGATCGATCATCAGCCTTTCCAGTTCGCCAATCTGAACAGCCACGAGCCAACGATGGTCATCAACGCTGTGGCGGGAATTTCAAAAGCAGCAAAGATCTTTAATGTACCAACTATTCTGACCACCGTTATAGAAGAACGCGGTGGTTTGATCATCAAACAGATCCAGGATGTATTTCCTGAGCAAAAGCCCATCAACCGTACGTTTATTAATACCTGGCAGGACCCTGCGGTTACCGATGTTGTGGCAAAAAGCGGCCGCAAGCAGCTGATCATTGCCGGTTTGTGGACAGAAGTGTGTGTAGCCATGCCGGCGATCCAGGCGGCAGGTGAAGGTTATGATGTATTTGTTATAACAGATGCCTCAGGATCAGTTTCAAAGGAAGCGCACGATATGGCAGTACGGCGTATGGTACAACATGGTATTACGCCGGTCAATTGGGTAGCTGTTGTCTCTGAATGGCAGCGTGACTGGGCCCGTACGGAAACAGCCGGTCAATTGGCGGGCCTTATGACAGAACATGCCGGAGCAAGCGGCGTTGCATATGCCTGGGAGCTGCAGCTGCTGGCTACACCGGTTCCTGCGGAAAAATAAGTAATTCAGCAAAGCAACATCCTGATCGATCCGGGGTGTTGCTTGTTTGACCAAAATATCCTGCCCATAAGAATGGAATTCTTTATAATAACGCTACATTGCCGGATGGCAGCTTTTATACTATAAAAGGCACCATATGTCATTTGGCGGATCAGAACTTATAACAACGTAAACATGAAAAAGAAAAGCAGTTTTTCAGCCCGGGGCAAAAGAGCAGATATCGGCGACCTGGTCATATACAGGATCCTGCCGAACAGGTATGCTGAAGCGGTGGGGCCGTTCGTTTTTTTAGACCATATTGCTCCAACAATCCAGACTAAGGTAAATAAAGAAGGCACCGGCGCACATCCACACCGGGGCATTGCTACCTTAAGCTACATCCTGAATGGTGAGGATGAACACTTTGACAGTGCAGGCAACTATGCCATGGTGCATTCAGGAGGCGTACAATGGATGAATGCCGGGAACGGGATCATTCACGATGAAACACTGAATTATGACTCCCGCACTGATTCCAAACTGACCCATGCATTTCAGTTCTGGATCAATTTGCCTTCAGCAATAAAAGCCGGAAAACCGGCTTACTTAGCCATTGAAGGCAATGAAGTTCCTTATAAAGAATTACCTGACGGAAAGGGATGGATAAAGGTGATTGCCGGCGCGTTTGAAGAATTAAGATCTTCGATCCCCAGCTATTCAGAACAGTTCATTTACCACATTCATTTGGAGCCCGGCGCCGGTTTCACGGCCAATTTTGCCGATAGATCAGAGGTCGCCGCTTTTTTGCCTCTTATGCCGGCCTCCATAAACGATGAAAAATTCGATGCCGGTGAATTCATTGAATTTGACAGAAATGCAGGAAGTATAGCGTTGTTAAACGGGAACCAGGAAGCTGCCGATGTTATATTATTTGGTGGTGAGCCCTACCAGGAGCCAATAGTCGCTGAAGGTCCGTTCGTCATGAACTCCATGTTGGAGATCGCTGATGCCTACAGGGATTTTCACTGCGGTAAATACGGTAAAATAGATTATGAAAAGCAAAAGCTGAAAGCTTAGTAAGAAATTATCCAGTGCCGGGCCGCGGCTGAAGCAGGTAATGTCTGTTTGTTCAGCCGAGGAGCCGGCAGCGCCTAAATACCCTGAAAACCGCTATTGTTTAATTGATTGTTTTTGCAGATCTTCAACAGCTATATCCACGACTTGATCAACAAACAAAATCACAATCAATATGCAACGCAGGAAATTCCTTCAATCTTCACTTGCGGCTAGCGCTGGTATGGCAATACCCTTCAGTTCCGGAATAGCGGCTGATAAGCAGCCCGCACAAAAAGAAGCATACGAATGGCGTGAATATGAAATGCGCTTTGGTTCCAATCCTGCGCAGCTGGAAGATTATTTTAAGACGGCGCTTATTCCTGCATTGAATAAATATGGCGTAAGAACAGTGGGCGTTTTTAAGGAATGGAGACCATCCGAACCCGCTAAGTTTTATTTACTGGTGCCTTATTCTTCTCTTGACAGCTATCTTTCGGTGAATATGAAAGTAAAGGCAGATGCAGATTATATTAAAAACAGCGCAGCATATAACAGCATACCGGCTGATAAACCCGTATATAACCGCTTTACTTCTTCTTTAATGATCGCCTTTGATGGCTGGCCTGCAATAGCTGTACCCTCAGGTGGATCCCGGATGGTTGAATTAAGAACGTATGAGGGCTATAGCGAAGATGCCGTAAAAAGAAAAATTAAAATGTTTCATGACGGCGAATTCCCCATTTTTAAAAGGGCGGGCTTAAATCCCGTATTCTTTGGTGAGGTGATTGCCGGCGACCGGCAGCCCCGTCTCACTTATATGCTCACCTGCCCCGGCATGGAAGAACGCGATAAAGGATGGGCCGCTTTTGTAGCGGATCCTGAATGGAAAAAATTAGTAGCGGACCCTCAGTATGCAAATACTATTTCTATTATCAGGAACACCTTTTTAGTTCCAACATCCTATTCGCAGGTGTAGCCGGCCGGTTTGCTGCTACCGGTTGAAGCGGGGCATTTCCACCAATTTAATATCATGGTCTTTGGCATATTGAGTGCCAAGATCATGCAGCTTATTGTACTTGCTCACAAAGGTTCCATAAGATTTCTGATCCAGCGCCTCCAAAGCTTTGGCTATCTCTTCTTCCGGAGCTTTGCGGTCAATCATTTTGGCAACGGCCATATGATCGGTTCTGTAGCTCTCCAGTGTAAACTGGAAGAGATCTTTAGACGCATCCAGCAAAGCTTCGGTATCTTTAGTTGCGATCAGGCCGTTCACACTCTTCAGATAACGCTCCACCCGTTGAATAGCAAAACCTATCTGCTGCTCGTAGCTATACTGGCCTGCGCCTGCTGTCCTTTTACCATATTCAAGGGCCGTAATAAAATAATCACTGCCGAAATGTGAAACCGCATTGGCATTCAGGGCGGCTGCATCAAAATACTTTTCAGGAGATGCGGGCATTTTGCAGCCCAGTACTGTTATACAACATAACAGCAGGATGATCCGGAGGTATGGCTGTTTTTTCATGTATGGATTTGTTGCGGCAAATTTCCATCACACATAGCCTGCTTCCTAATTCCGGGATCCTACAGTTCATCTACTTTTGTAAAAGGAGGCGTCTACAGTATGTCTACAGATCCATTTATCTCTCAGTGATCAAACGATCTACCCTGGTGTTGAATGTGTTCTTGCTGATGCCTGCCACCTTTTCGAGAGTCCTGAAATAATTCTCATCTCCTTTCTCACGTTTGCCGCAGCACAAAAGCGCTTTTACGGCATCAAACCCTTTTTCTTTTTCCAGCTGCTGAACGATCAGGGCATTGATGGCATAGGCGATATTCAACCGTTTGGCTCCTTCCACAAAATTTTGCTCACTGGTGTACAGGGTAAGCCAGTCGGCCTGTTCATTTTTGGCAGCATAGCCCCTGAATGCAGCCAGGATCTCTTTCCATTCAATGCCCCAGCTGCCGCCATATAAATAAGCGCAGCCTTCATCTACCGCCCGGTTAATGATTGCGGTGGAGTACATATTATGTAACCGGTCGTGCCACAGATCATGCGGGTCAAACTCATTAAACCCGGTACGGTTAGCCATTCCGCTAACTATTAAGGTTTCGTTATTGTGACAGGTATACAGGGACAGATGGTTATACCCGTTGTAAATGGCCTTATACTCAACCCCAACCAGCTTCAATGCCTCTTCAAAATCGTCACAGCAATAAAACCGGATCTGCTGCCGGGGAGCCCCGATCTTTTTATCATAGTATGCGATCATCTGCTGCAGCTTTTTAGCTTCCTCCAGGTTGATCTTCTCTTTGTACCTGAATACAACATTATCCATCCGGCAGGTTTTCCAGAGCAGGGTATTGGCGGATAGTGGAGAAAGGAAAACAAACCGGTCGGCCTCCTTCCGGGCCAGCAGCCTGAAACTTCCTCTCAGCATGGCTGTATCTTCCCTGGTTCCCAGGTACGACAGCTGCAGTAAATAAGTATGTTCATCCCTTTGAATAACATTGGTCAGGTAGGGTTTATAAAAGTTATTGCTATTAGACCGGGCATTTTTTTCAATGCCTTTCATTTCATCTGTTAACAGGCTGGTTTCCAGGAGATCCGCTTTTGATATAAAACTGTTCCCTGTATTTGTGCTGTCTTTGCTGCGCAGGAATCCATCCAGGCTACGCAATAAGGCATCTTTTATAACAGTATCTTTTGGCAGGGAAATGTTGTTAAGTATTCTTACAGGATTTGATTGGCCATAGGTAAAGAGTGTCAGCAAGGTGAAAAAGGACAGGCAGTAAATTTTTGTGTTCATAGGGTATTTATTGTCAGATCATTTCAAGGTGCTAATATGTTCATCCGGGTTTGTGTAACAGGCAGTTGTATAGGTACGTTGCGCCGGGGTAACTAAAAGATATAAATAATAAACGGATAAAAAGTGTGTATTCCGGTAGTTTTTTGCATCATATAAGTAATCACCAGAAATAAAGAACATGCAACAAACATTCAGACAACGCCTTTGGAAATTCGGAAAATGGTTTGGCGGGTTATTTCTCCTGATGCTGGTATTCCGGCTGATCTATGGTTACATTGTTACCGACGCGGCGCAAAGGGGAGAGTATACCGGTGATTTTTTTAGCAGTGTAGCCAATTTAAGAAAGAACTACGCATCTGAAAAACAGCTGCTAAAGCAAGATGTAGCGCCACAAGCCAATGCCGCGTCTTCCCAGAAATATGAGAAAACAGCCACGGTAAGGTCAAAGACCTCACAATTTGAAAAGGACATAGATACTATCAAAAAAGTCACCACCGCTTTTGAAGGTGTGATCCAGTACGAGCAAAACACCGGTAATAAGGGAAACCGCCAAATTCAGCTGCTGATCGGTATTAACCCTGAAAAATTTGACAGCTTCTATGAGCAGATCCAGCATATAGGCCAGGTAAGATCAACAGAGATCACCAAGGTGGATAAAACAAATGAATACCGGCAGCTGAACGCAAAGAAAGCATCTCTTGAAAAGAACCTGGCCTCGTTGAATGAGCTGCGATCCAGGGGAGGAGCCATTGGCGACTATATTAAATTACATGAGAAGATCCTGGAAATAGAAACCCAGATGCAGGAACTGGGTGTTGAGCTGGGCAATTTTGATTCGGAGAATGAATTTTGTACGGTGCGGCTATCTCTCTATGAAGGCGCCCCGGAGAAAAAAGTAAGCTTTGCCAAACGGCTTAAAGTAGCCCTGGAGTGGACAATTAAATATTATGCGGTGTTAATGTGCTCTTTACTGGTGCTGGTAACGGTTATATTTATCATGCTCCTGATCATTGATAAGCTGAAAGTGATAAAAATGGTAACCGCTAAGCTGGATGAATGATTAAAGGGGTATCTTAGTGTTATGCTGGCAGTTAGCGAATTATATATTTATCCTGTTAAATCGTTAGGCGGAATTTCATTGCCTGCGGCTTCCCTGACCGATCGCGGTTTTGAATACGACCGGAGGTGGATGCTGGTAGATGAGAACAACCGCTTTCTTTCGCAACGTGAAGTACCGCTCATGGCTTGTTTACATGTAGCGCTGCACAACGGTCGCCTGGTGGTTAGAAATATAAATAAGCCGGATCTTTTTTACCAGATCCCGCTGCAGCCTTTAACCACTGAAACTACCACGGTTACGGTATGGGATGACGAGTGCCGCGCCCAATGGGTAAGTGCAGAAGCGGATGCCTGGTTTAGCGAACAGCTGGATCTTTCATGCCGGCTGGTATATATGCCGGATGGCAGCCACCGGCCCGTAGATGTGAATTATGCGCACAATAAAGAAATCACCAGTTTTTCAGACGGATATCCTTTATTGATGATCGGTCAGGCCTCCCTGGATGATCTGAACAGCCGCCTATCATCTCCGTTACCCATGAACCGTTTCAGACCCAACATCGTGTTTACCGGGGGCCTTCCGTTCCAGGAAGATGATCTGAAACAATTCAGTATTGGCGATATCCGGTTTTCAGGTGTTAAGCTCTGCGCACGTTGTGTTATGACCACCATCGACCAGCAAACTGCGGTAAAAGCAAAAGAACCTTTGAAAACACTCAGCACTTACCGTATGAAAGAGAATAAGATCCATTTCGGCCAGAATCTATTATATCACGGCAGCGGAACCATTCGCGTGGGTGATGCCATTACCATTGACCATAATATACATTGAACCCGGAGCATACAATGGAGATGAATTTTCCTATGGAAGCATTCCTGCAAACAAAGCAGGAGCTACTGGCCAACCGTAATGATCTTGAAAAAGAGAAAGCTATTTGGGCAACGGTAAGAAAAAGGCTGAATGAAACACAGGCAAATGTGCTGGACGAACAATTTAAAGCCGAATTTGAAAAGCTTGGGATTTCTTTCGGCAATGTTCCGTCTACCAGTATTCAAGAGATCCTGCAATCGCTGAAGGAGCTTGTTCAGCAGGGAGCTGCTGCCACCCTGCTGGGAAATCATGAGCTGGGCACTTATAACCTGGCCATGCTTATTCAGCAAATTTCAGGGGTGAGCGATAAAGCCAGCCTGGAAATAATAGTTGAAATTATCAGGCTAACCATCGTGGCCGGCGCCGGCTTAAATGCGCAAAAAGCATATGCCGGCAATGGGGGCGCTACCAGCCTGGAATGGGTGTGCTTGTATTTAGCGCGTGGGGTAGGAGACATAGGGTACCTTCGTAGCCTGGATCAATATGTATGTTGCTATCAGATATTTTTCTGGCTGCCTGAAAGGACCGCCTCCTTTAACAGTTTCCTGGCCAACCTAAGGGTTTCAGAAGAAGCAGCAGACTTACAGGAGAAAATAATGTTAGCCATGATGGGTGATGGTTGCTCTCCATTTACGGCTGATGATCTCTACCGATCCGCTTCTTTTTTCAGCCGTATTGCTGCTATAAATATTAAATGGCTAACCCTGCTTTTCCCTTTTGAGGACGATGCTATAAAACACTATCTAAGTGTATTGCAGCCAAATGTTACGCCGGAGATAGCAAAGAACCTCATTAATGGGTTTACCAGTAATAATAAAGCCAGGAAGCATTTCAAAGCATTCTTTTCCATGAAGCCCCACTGGCTGTTAAAATTTATTATTGGATCCGCGCCTGAAATAATCTTCGGCCTTGTAAAAAGAAATGAGCAGGACCTGCTGATCCCATTCCTGAAAAATTTTAAACCGGCTATGATGGAGCTGAGAGATGCAAAGGGTAATACTTTATTGCAGCATGCAGCGTTGTGCAGGGGAGTAGTTGAAAATACCATTCAGCTGCTTTCGAAATAATAATATAGCCGTCCCCAAAGGAGACGGCTTGTTATATCATCATTTCAGCGTTACTCCTTCCATGTCGTCAAACTTAGCCTGCAGGCCCCATCCGCCAAAGTTTTCAGCTACCACAAACCAAAGCTCATTGCTGCCTTTTTTCAGGGGAAGAAAAACCTTATCGAAAAAACCAATAGAGCCTAAGAACCGGTAATCCCTTGACCTAAAGACATCTGCTCCGGCATACAAAGCCTGCCCATTGAAATAAACAGTTACAACATCGCTGAATCCAAAGGACAGCGCTTTTATCTGATCCAGGCCAGATTCAATGCTAATCCTGGCTACGACCGTGGTTGTTGTATTCGTTAACCTGCCAAATCTTGAAAAATTGATAATGCCGGAAGGCTCGGTTTGTTGCGTGGTCCAGGTAAGACTTTCTTTGATGGCGGGTGTAAGCTGGTATTTTTTCTCAAACAGGCTGCTGCTGACTACATTGGATACCTGCCACCGGGTTATAAGGCCACCTGTTCCATTGGCAGGGATGGGCGCCGGAGAAAACGCCACTGCCGGCCGCAGGGTATATTGCAGGTTGGCATAATGAACCGGCGCTCCGCCGGAACTTAATCCTATACCGCCTGCTTTGGGCGTGCGCTTTAATTCTACCACCTTCATCAATGGGGTTTGCATATCATCTATATAAATTTCTGCCTGCAGGCCATGTACATCAATTTTGATATGATGCCAGAAATCAAATTTAAGATCGAATGCCTCGGAATACCCTTTGCCATGATATAATTGCCAGGCAGCTTCCCCATTAAAAACAGGAGTGTACTGTGTTGCATCCGGATTGCCGGATTGATGGGGGCGCACATAAAAGTTTTCAAGTTCAGCGGTATCCTGCATCCTGAAATAGCAGCCGGGAAAGCTGCGGTCCTTCGGAAAATTGATATCGTATTCAATAGTGCCATCCAGGAAGCCGACATCTTTTAGATAAATGTCCCCGGCTTTCAGGAAGATGCTTTCTTTGCCCATATAGGTTTCCTGAACCATCTCCGCCTGCCTGCTGATCCACTGGTCTGACGTAAAAGGTACTTTAATGGTTTGTGCGGTTGCAAAACAGTAGCATAACAACAGCATGCAAGCTGATAAAGAGGTTTTTTTCATACAGTTTGTTTTATCTGATCCATGCGCAATAAACAAAGAGATGAAAAGAACCTGTGTTCATTCAGCGTTCATTTAGCGTTCATTTATTGTTCAAATCCGCTTTAAGCTGTAATTTAACTGCATGAGCCTCACCGAAAAGGAATATATAGCTCGCTGCAAGCAATTGATCGAGGAACAGTTACGCCTTGTATCCGATGATGGAACGTTGCGTCAACGGGACCTGGAATCTCTTGCGGATAGCATTGAGGAAAGGTCCGGCATCAGGCTCAGTCTTTCCACCTTAAAACGGTTGTGGAAAAAAGACTATGACCAGGTGCCGCATCCATCCACCCTGCAGGCATTGGTTTCCGTACTCGGGTATAAGGACTGGCAGGAGTTCCGGTTAAAACAAGCCCCTCTTCCGGCCGCACCACCGCCGGCTGCCCCGGTAGCTGAAAAACGTAGCAGGCGTTTAAATCCGTGGATGATACTACCTGCGGTAGCTGCATTGGTCGTGTTTTCCTGGCTGATCGCTTTCCGTTCAGGCCAGCCCGCCAGCCTAAAACCGGTGGTGAAAGGCCCGGTTACTTTCACCGGGAATAAAACGGTTGCACAGGGGGTACCCAACACCATTGTTTTTAATTACGATGTGCGTAATGTAGTAGCCGACAGTTTCTTTTTCCAGCAATCCTGGAATGAGCAGGAGCGCGTACAGATTGATCCTGGAAAGCATTACTATTCTGCTATCTATTATTATCCCGGTTTTCACAGGGCCAAGCTTATTGCCAATGATTCCATCCTGAAGCGTTTTAAAGTACATATTACAACTGACGGATGGTTTCCACTGGCCCACCACGTTTCCCGGGATAGTGTACCGGTCTATCTCCCCCAAGAGGGTTCTATAAGAGATGGAGCCTTGCACATTTCCACGGAAACGCTTGTTGCTTCCCATATGGATGTAAATAAAGATTTCACCTTAAGCTATTTTAATGTCCGGGAATTTGAGGATACCTACAGCGATAATTTTTCGCTGGATACAAGAGTGATCCTGGACAGTACAAATCTTAATGCATGTCCGGGCCTTAGCCTGGTAGTGATGTGTGAAGAAGACATCTTTTTTGTGTGTATGATCAGGAAAGGATGTGAGCGGAACAGCAATATTAAAATGGGAGAAGTATACGAAGATGGTGTGCAAAACGACCTTTCCGCATTTGGCCGCGACCTGTACAAGTGGCAGCAGCTACAGATCCTGGTGGTGAATAAACAGGCAACCATCAGCCTGGATGGCCAGCCGGTACGTACCATCCGCTTTAAAAAGGATTTTGGTAAAATAATGGGACTGGCCTATCATTTTACCGGTCCCGGGGGAGTAGATTATGTAAAGCTGAAGAATGGTAAAAATAAGATGGTTTACGAAGACGAGTTCGGGAAATGAGCTAGATGATTTTTGTAAGCCCATCCTTTATGGCTTTCAGATATTGTTTGTTATTTGATCTTGTAATGGTAATGTCCCGGCACTGGTTGAATTTGGCAAATGTTTTAATAGCGTCAGTGACCTGGGCGATCATCGGGCTGCTTAATTTTACCGGTTCAAAGTGAAGATTGTGTACGATTAATGTTTTTTGTTTGCGGTCGGCCTTTGAATCCATCCTGGCTACAAAAGTATCACCCACCAATACGGGCAATGAAAAATATCCGTACTTCCGTTTTGGCTCGGGAACAAAGCATTCTATCTGGTAGTCGAAATCAAAAAAATCCCTCAAACGATGCCTGAAAACGTTTAATACATCGAAGGGGGAGAGGATAAATGCCTCGCCGGACAGCTGGATCTTTTTGGTTTTATAAGCAGGTAACATATAGAGGGGAGCCGTTTTCATGCCTTCGATCTCAACTTTACAAATTGCGCCCTCATCTACCAGCTTTTCCAGCTCCTTTTTCACTAAATTATTTTTCACGCGGCGTGCGCGCCAGGCCAGCTCTTTTGCATAGGCAATACCCAGGGCTTTCAAATCACGGAGTATAACATGCCTTGCAAATTCGGTGGGTGTGGGCAGGGTGGTATCCACATCTTCCGGAATTAAATTCATGGGGAGATCATATACTTTCAGGAAGCCCTTTGTTCGTGTGGTCATCAGTCTTCCATCCAGGTACAGGCGTTCAAGCGCCACCTTTGATGGCCGCCAGTCCCACCAGCCTTCACTTGGCAGCGAACGGTCATTCTCAAAATCCTTTACCATCAGCGGACCTTCGCGCGCAATCCTGTCCAGCACCTTGTTCATGAGATTGATCTCGGGCTGTGGCAACGGTTTCCGGTTATCTAAAAAGCTTTGCTTCACCGGCAGTGAGTAGCGAAAGTTATGCATGGGCATATATCCTGAGTCGGAGGTAAAGAATTCAAAGATCCTTCCATCCTCCTGCAGCTCATCAAGCCATTCCAGTTTATAATCAGGTACCCGCGCTGCAATAGAATGGTGGTGCGCGCGCTCAACGGTATAATTGGTATCGAGCTGCACAAAACCAAGATGATCTATAAGCTTGTAAACCGCCTCACGGCCCTTTCCAAACTGCCCCCGTTGAGCTAGCCCTGCTGCGTGGAGGATGATCTTTCTGGCTTGTGCTTTAGTGAGGATAACTGGTTTCATACGTATAGTAAAGTAAGGAAATATTCAGGATTTTTTTTCAGGCAGGGCTTGAAAAAAAAGGAGGTACCGTCGCATTGAAACCACCAGGGGCCTGCTGGTATGGCTTCGTTAAATAAATAAGCCGTCCCTGAATGAGACGGCTTATTTATTTTTCTTATCAGGTTATACTCAATACCCGTCATTCTGTTTTAGATTTCCATTCTTGTTCTTCTCTGATTGCGGGATGGGGTATAGTATCCTGTAATTGCCATTGGGTGCGTGGGATAACCATGATTTCTTTGCAAAAACATTAAAGCGGATCATATCCTGCCGGCGATGGCATTCTTCAAAGAACTCCCATCCCAGCTCGTCCAGCAAGCGGCCAAACTGTATGTCGGCACCGCCTTCATTAGTAGTTGCATGCACGTCACGCAACCCATAATCATAGCTGCTTCCTTTTTGCAGGTCAGCTGCGGTTACGATCGCTTTTGCAGGGTTATTACGGAAAGCCCTTTCCCGTACCATGGTAACGGCTACTGCCGCTTCCCCGGCGTTACCTGTACGTAACAGGCATTCGGCTTTCATTAAAATAACATCTGCATACCTGAGCAGGGGAAAATCGTTGCTCAAACGGTTAGTAGCGCCTTTCTTTATTTCAAATTTTCCCAGCCGGTAACCATGGATGGCCTCACTGGTATCAATGGCCGGCACTACATTGATGAGGTTCAGCGGCTGCCCGGTGAACCTGCCGTTCTGCACCATCAGCATAGCTCCGGCAGATGAGAACTGCTGTCCTTTGATCCAGTTATCTGTGAAGCGGCTGTCCTGCGGGTCAAAAGTATTAATGAACTGCGGCACCGCGCAAATACCGCCCCAGGGCGAGAATTGCAGGTTAAAGG
>NZ_DATCRF010000181.1:0-12585 GCF_036569125.1 Chitinophaga sp.
ATACGGATAAGTTCAAACCACTTGTGAACTATCTGAATGGAAAGTCCAAAAAGACAGATCGGAAGAACATCGAGCTCCTCGCCTGGCTAATTGACTTTCCCGGCAGGCCCTGGGAATTGGGAAAAAGCTATTCCGGTGAGCCGGATGCAGATCCGCCGTTAAGTGATACCAATCCTGTAGCCGGCGAGCCGGAAACAGTAGAAAATACCACGGGCAATCCGCCGGCGAAGGAGCCTGATACACCGGGCGGAATTCCGGAAATTCCGGAAATTCCAGTACGGCTGTATGGAGCAAACGAGAGGGAAGGTGTGGATACTAAAATAGAGGAAGCTGATAATCAGGTAAAAAAAGGGAGATCTACGAAAAGGCTGGCGGCCACCGTTGTATTGTCGCTGGCATTGGCAACAGGTGGCGTGTGGTTGTTGAAGGGTATTACAGAACCCCGCTTCAGCGGCGGCTGCATGTATTGGAGTGAAGATCACTACAAGCCCATAGCTTGTGACCAGAAAATACCGAATGCGATGATCATAGCATTGGATACGGTGAAGCTGAAAAACTTCCGGAAAATAATTACAGCGGATACTATTACCTACCAGGCCATAGGGAAGGTCTGGTATTCTAAAATTGACAATAAATTTGAATTCTATACATCGGGTGGGGAACATCCTGTTGTTTATGGCCGCCGGCTGAAGCCGGTCACCAAATATATAATTGACCTATACATTCACCCGGGTACGATCACGAACAGTAACTAAATAAAAATAGCCGCAGGAACTTTCACTCCTGCGGCTATTCTTCCATCTCCTTCAGATCAATACCCTTTATTCTGTATAAGCACTCCCCCACTCAACTGTATTTCATTCAGCGGAATAGGCACATGCTCATTTACACCGGCTTTGAAATTGGGCAGCACGGATGCCGCCCGGCCTGTCCGCACCAGCTCATAGAACCTGCGATGCTCGCCTAACGCAGTTTCTACCCTCATTTCATGATAGATATCATTCAGGGTAACCGTTGCACGATTGGGCAGGATGGTCATATCCGTATTACCTCCGCTATTTCTTGCCCGTATCCTGATCTGGTTCACCAGGTCAGTTGCATGGCCCACATTCCCGTTATGAAATGCGGCTTCTGCTGTCCAGAGCATTACCTGCGCAAGGCCAAAGATCCTGTCATTGGTAGGTCCGTCACCTGCACCGCCGCCATTGTTGGTAGGTATCTGGTTAACGGGCAGCCAGTATTTCCTGTTCCAGTAACCGGTTTCACTGGTAGCAGTATTGGCGGTTGTTCCATCCGGCATCAGCTGATTACCGGAGATAACCGTAGCCCTGAACCTAGGATCGCCGCGTTCAAATTCATTCACCAGGGATTGTGAAGGCACTACAAAACCATATCCCCAGGTATTCCTGGGCGCATCAAACAGGTTCAGCAGGTTTCCTGTGTTTTTGCCGGGGATGTTCTCATAGTTCAGCTCAAAGATCGATTCAGGGCCAAACTCACCTTCCAGCGTCCAGATCTTTGTTACATCCGCTGCCAGTACATACTGTTGTGAATTGATGATGGAATCGCCGATCTGCTGCGCCTGCGTCCATTTCTTTTGCCACATGTATACTTCCAGCAGTAAAGCCTGCGCAGCGCCTTTGGTGGCGCGTCCACGGTCTGAAACAGCCTGCCGGCTTTTTTCCGGCAGCCCGGCGATGGCCTCCCTGGCATCTTGCTCTATAGCGGCCAGTACCTCCGGCTCCTCAGACTGCGGAACATTGTAGTTGCCATCATCGATGGGCTGCTTTATAAGCGGTATACGCCCAAACAGCCTTACCAGGTGCAGGTAGTAATACGCCCGCAGAAATTTGGCTTCACTCAGCACACGCGTTTTCAGGGCATCATCCATTTGAATAGGCGGCACTTTCTGCAATACCAGGTTAGCGAGGTATACGCCTTTATAGTTATCCCGCCAGGCATTGTATACATAACCGTTATCTGATTTTGCAGTGAACAATTTCAGCTGCTGTATCAGCTCCTGGTCAGAGGCGCCTCCGCCTCCTTTATTGGCATCGTCTGCCATGATATCTCCGAAGGATGACGGGGAATACCCGCCATAAGCCTGGTCCTTCAGCATACGGTAAGCGTCTGTAACAGCCCTTACCGCATCTTCAGAAGTTACATAGTAAGTAGCGGTGGACTGATGGGCCGTTGGCTGCTCATCCAGGAATTTGCTGCATGCGCCAAGGCTGGTCATCAGTACTGCACCAAGTAATATACTTTGATATTTCATTTTGCACATTGTTTTATGATACCGGTTAAAAAGACAAATTCACACCAGCAGAAAAAGTACGGCTCTGGGGATAGGTACCATTGTCCACCCCTATATCAAGTGTGCCGCCGGAGCCACTGTACTGCTGCCCGATCTCCGGATCATAACCTTTATACTTTGTGAATGTGAGCAGGTTCTGTGCTGCGGCGTATACCCGCAGTGATTTAATGCCCTTAATGGCAGATTTCGGGATGGTATATCCTATTGTAAGGTTCTGCAAGCGCAGGTAAGCACCGCTTTCCAGATAAAAGTCTGATACACGGGAGTTATTATTCGGATCGCTGGCTATCAGGCGGGGTAAGGTATTGCTGGTTCCGGGACCAGTCCATCTGCCCAACGCTTCTGTTTCCATATTGTAGTTGGAAATAAAGAAACCGTCAGTATAGTATTTATAAGCTGCCAGGATCTTATTGCCGTATACACCGGAGAAGAACATACTGAAATCGAAATTCTTGTAGTTCCCGCGCAGGTTAAACCCGTATGTAAGTTTGGGGATGGGCGATCCAAGGAAGGTCTGATCATTCTCATTGATCACCTTATCACCGTTCAGATCCCTGAAACGGAAATCGCCGGGTGCGGTGCCGGCCTGTTGTCTGGGGGCGCTATTCACTTCCTCCTGGGTCTGGAAGATGCCATCGGTCACATAACCATAAAAGGAGGCTACCGGATGGCCTACCTGTGTTAGTTCGGTTTGACCTGGTTTGATATTGCCGCTATAGATCTTTTGTCCTGTTCTGACCAGGTCCAGCACCCTGTTGCGGATGGTGGCAAAATGTACGCCTGCGCTCAGGTTAAAGTCTTTACTGATAGCTTGTTTATAATCCGCGGAAAATTCTATACCGGAATTCTGCATGGTGCCTGCGTTCTGACGGGGGCTCTGGGTAAAACCGGATACGGACAGGATATTCAGGTTCAGCAGCATATCCTTTGTTTTTTTCTGGTAGTAATCGAAAGAGCCTGTAAGCCGGTCATCAAACAAGCTATAGTCAAACCCCGCATTCCATTGCTGCACCTGTTCCCATTTCAGGTCAGGGTTGGCCAGCCCCGCCGGATCTGCGGTAGGAAATGCAGTAGCAGGGGCGCCTATTGCATAGTAATAGGTATTGATGCCAGCTGAGTAATCATAATACCCAACACTGGCCTGGTTACCTACAATACCCCAGCTGCCGCGTACCTTCAGGTAGGTAAGCTTGTTGCTTTTAGGGAAGAAGGGCTCATTGGTGATATTCCATCCCAATGATGCGGAAGGGAAATTACCGTATTTGTTATTGGAGCCAAACTTGGAAGAACCGTCACGGCGAAGGGTAGCTGTCAGGAAATAAGTACCGCGGAAATTATAGTTCAAACGGCCCATATAAGACAGCAAGCCCCATTGCTGCTGGCTGCCGCCCACCTGCTGGTTACTGATGCCTGCATCCAGGTATTGGAGGTAAGGATCATTTCCCGGCTGCCCCTGGTTGGATGCATTGATATAGTTGTAGGTGAACCGCTCTGCAGACATGCCTGCCAGTATATTGAAATGATGATCATTATTAACCTCAAATTCATACGTGGCTGTATTGTCCCAGGTCCAGTTTGTTACCTGGTCTTTTTGACGGTAGAGGCGTGCATTGGGATTGTTAAAGTTAGGCGCTACGTTATAGGTAGGCGTAAACTGCTTGTTGTCTGAAAACTTAAGATCAAGGCTATACGAAGTTTTCAGTGTCAGCCCTTTTACCGGCTTATATTGCAGATAGGTGTTACCCAGCAGACCGTATTGCGTGTAGGGCCAGTTACCATAGAGGTAATGGATCTTTGCCAGCGGGTTCACGATATCCGAATACTTGGTGGCGGTGTAGTTACCATTTTCATCCTTTACAGGGATGGTGGGATCTTCTGCAAAAGCATCGTTGATAACATTACCTCCGAACTCTGTTGCCACATTATGGGTCACCGACCTGTTAAATGCGAGGCTTTCGCCGAATTCAAGCCCCGGTTTGGGATTAAAGGTAATGTTGTTGGATACGTTGATCCGGTTATAATCTGATCCTACGATGGTACCTTGCTGGTCAAGATAGTTGCCGCTTACCCTGTAGGTAATATTCTGGCCGCCACCGCTGATTGCGAGATTATAGTTCTGTATATACCCGTTCCTGAACAGCTCATCCTGCCAGTCTGTTGTGCGGGTATAAGCAGCGGGAGGATCTGTAAAGGGAGAAGGCTGATTGGCATTCTTGTAGGCCTCGTTATTCAGCATCACATAGTCTGAAGCGCTTACCATGTCCAGCTTTTTACGCACCTGGGCAACGCCCTGGTAGGTGCCAAAGCTGATCTCCGCCTCTCCACGGTTGCCTCTTTTGGTTTTGATCAGCACTACGCCATTGGCGCCCCTGGAACCGTAAATGGCTTGTGCAGATGCATCTTTCAGGATATCGATGGATTCGATGTTTGAAGGGTCGATAATATTGATATCGTTGGATGCAAGCGGAATACCATCCACCACATACAGCGGGTCGGAGTTATTGATAGAAGTTAAACCCCTGATGCGCACCTGGGCGCCTGCGCCGGGAGCGCCGGAGTTCTGGGTTATCTGCACACCGGCTGTTTTACCTTCAAGGGCGCCCTGCAGGTTGGTCACCGGCTGATCTTTCAGCACATTGGAGCTAACGGAAGATATAGCGCCTGTTATATCGCCTTTACGTTGTGTACCATAACCTACCACCTGTATCTCATCCAGCGGGGAAGTGCTTAAAGCGAGCGACACCAGCACGCCGGAAGCGGAACCATTCACCAGCTTTGATCTTGCACCTGCATTCGTATGCTGCCGGCCTGCCGCCTGAGGGGCGGCGGCTTCCAGGAAAGATCCATTTACATAACGGAGGGTAAGGGGCACAAAACCCACAAAGCTGATCTGCAGCACATCGCCCTCATTTACGTTCAGCGAGAAGGAACCATCTGGTGCAGTAGTGGCGCCTTTATGCGTACCCATAATGATGATATTTACGCCCGCAAGCGGTTGTCCGTCGGCATCTACAATGCGGCCCGTTGCCGGCGGAGGCGCCATGGCAGGGATGTCCCAGGCCCGGGTATTTGCCGGCGCCCTGTGTGAAAGAAAGATGGTCTTTCCCTGTATGGTATAACCCAGTGGCTGGTCCCGGAGCACCAGGTCCAACAGGTCATTCAGCCGTGCATTTGTTACATTCACGGAAACAGTGCCGGTATTGGCAAGCATCTGCTCATTTGCAAATACAACATAACCGGTTTGTTTTTCTATAACGTTGAAGACCTGTTTCAGGCTGATATTTTTCGCGGAGATCGTAACATTCTGCGCTACTACGGAAGCCTTCACATGCATAAAAGCAACAAATAGTAAGACGGCGGCAAGTTTCATAGCCCTTAGCATTTTAGTTAGGAGGCCGTTGTGGAATTCAAGGGCCGCACTGCTTTCATCACAGGGAGGATCAGGAAAGCATAGTTGTCCCCTCCGGCTGATGGGCAGCCAATAGTTGTTTTTTTGCATAAATTGCAAATGATTTAGGATTTGAAAAAATGGTTCAGCAACTGTTTTGGAAGCGACTAAATCATTCAACCGTCACGGTCATCACCCGTGGCGGTTTTCTGTTTAATCTGCTGATACGTTTTCTTATTCAGGCGGGTTGGCCAAATAATAATAACGTGGAATGTCTGTTTTGTACATTTTCATTTTCAGTTAGTCATACGTAGTTTTAAATTATCAATATAGCCAGCCGGCTAGTGTCCCCTATGGTAATACAATTAGTTTCCGCCCTTCCAGCCGCAGATGTACGTCTGATTTTTCAAGGCCTATCAGCAAGCCATTCAGGGAAATATCCTTTGTCATTTTTCCCCAGAAAGTAATGTCGGGCGCACCTTTTTCATATACGACCTCGATATCGTACCAGCGTTCAAGCTGTCTCATTACTTCATGCAGTGTGGCGCCATTGAAATTGAACAGCCCGTTTTTCCAGGCTGTTGTCTTTTCAATGTCTGCATTGCTGACCACTTTGAGATCTGCTGCTGACCGGCCTGTCTGCGCCTGCTGGCCGGGTTCCAGTATTACGGAAGCAGCGGCTGTTCCGGCGCTTACTTTTATACGGCCTGCCACCAGTGTGGTGCTAATGTGCTGTTCATTTTCATAGGCATTCACATTAAAATGAGTTCCCAGCACCTCTATATTTGTATTGCCGTTCACCTTCACATGAAAGGGCATATTTGCATTTTCAGCCACTTCAAAATAGGCTTCACCGGTTACTTCCACCTGCCTTGTTTTTCCGGTGAACGAAACAGGATATCTCAACGAGCTGGCGGCATTCAGCCATACCCCCGTACCATCGGGTAATACCAGTTTGAACTGGCGGCCTTTAGGGGTTGTTATGCTGTTAAAGTCCACTCCTTCTCCCTGCACAGGCGCATAGGAAAGCTGGCCTGCCTTCAGCAGCACTTTTGCTCCTTTTTGGGTGGCAATAACACCATTCCCCAGGCTATCCAGCACCACCTGCGTACCATTTGCCAGCGTAAGCACCGCTCCATTCCTGCCGGGGGCAATATCCGCAGCCTTTGCCTGCATGGGAGGCTGTACCCGGTCCTTTCTGCCGGGCGCCAGGAAATAAATGCCTATCGCCAAAACGGGGATCAATACAGCGGCCCAGCTCCACCTGCGGAAAAAAGATGGTACACGGCGAAGCGGAACGGGATCTTCTTCCCGTGCTTTATCCGTATCCATTACGGCCTTCAGCAGTGATTGCCATTCTTCACCGGCCACTACCGGCTCTGCCGGCGCTTGCTCCATCAAGGTTACCAGCTGCTGCTGAAATTCGCCGGACATAACCGGATCCATTGCATATGCAGCCAGCTCCTGCCACTCTTCCTCCGTAAGGCGGCCTGCCGCATGTGTGGACAAAAGATAAAATAGCCGTTGTCTTTCCATATACTATAATAAGAAGATGCATCTCACCCAGGCATGGGCCTATTGCGTTAAAAAAAAAATTTACCGGAATAAAAGGAATAACATCAGCCACCAGCCGGCTTCACCTGCAGCGGCCAGGTACTGGCGGATATTGGTCAGGGCTGCGAAGAGGGTATTTTTGACTGTTTTGGGGGAAAGATCAAGGGCCGTGGCGATTTCCCGGACGCTCATGCCTTCATTCCTGCTCATCTGGAAGATAAGCCTGCGTTTTTCCGGCAGCCTGCTGACAGCATCCTGTACTAACCGCTGCAATTCATTCAGCCGCAGCGTATTTTCGGTGGTGTTGGATGACTGCGGCACGGTTTCCTCATATCCTGAAACCGCCCTTTCCTGTGAAAGGCGGCGCCTAATATACATGTGGTACTGGTTGGCTGCGATCCGGAAAATATAAGCAGCAGGCTGCTCCACATGCTGCAGCTTATCCCTGCTGAGCCATATCCTGACAAATGTTTCCTGGATAATTTCCCGTGTATCATCCGGGGAAGTGGTGAGTTTTTCAATAAAAGGCTTCAGCCGTTCCAGGTAGGCCTCAAACAGGATTGAAAAGGCGGCTTCATCCCCTTCCGCTATCCGCACAAGGAGCTCCTTTTCATTATATACCCGGTTTGCTGACAATATGATTGAATTTCGACTCTAAAAGGCAAACGCTAATATATCAAATATATACTCGTTATACCCCTTCTTGCGTATCTTGGAATTATTGATGTAATTCCATGCTTTTCGTAATGCGCTATCTAACCATACTCATTCCGCTTCTTAGCTTTTTCTCAACCAATGCCCAGGTATCCAAACACCAGCTGGATTCTTTGGCCCATAGCCTGGAAAGCTATTCCGGCGATACCGCCCGCACCTCCCTGTATATACGTACCAGTAAGGATATCTATGAATCCATGGAAGACCTTTGGTTCAAGGCGTATGCGGTAGACACCCGGCATCAGCTGCTCTCTGGCATTGACCAAACCCTTTACATTCAGCTGGTCCATGAAAACAAGGACAGTATTGTATGGGAACAAGCATACCCTCTTGACAAAGGCATTGCCAGCGGGCATATTTACCTGGACAATGCACTACCGGAGGGGAATTATTGGCTATGCGCCTACTCCGCCCATTCCCTGAGCGCGGATGCCAACTCATTCCAGGGTGCACGGAGAATTAGGATTGTACAGCACGTAGCGGAGCTGCTACGGAAAAAACCAGCTGCGCTCCGCTCCGATAGCCTGCAAAAGAAAATACAGTTCACACTCCTGCCCGAAGGTGGTGTACTGTTAGCTGGTGTAACCAACCGCATCGCTTTTAAAGCAGTAGCTGAAAACGGCCTCCCCTGCCCTGTTTCCGGAACCCTCTTTGATGGTAATAAGGCCATCGGGTATTTTAAGAGCACCCATGCGGGCATGGGTAGTTTTCTGCTGCAGCCGCAATCCGGCAGCAGCTATTACGTACGCCTGGACACGCCCTTTGCAAACACACCTTACCCATTGCCCCAAACCAGGAAGCAGGGCATGAGCTTCCGGTTGTTGAGCAATAATGCAGACAGCATCAGCTTCCGGATCTATAACCAGGGACCTGAAAAACAGCTTTTTTATTTCAGGCTGCAAACAAGGGGCCTCACCCAGCTGATGGCCGCTGCATCCATAAAAGACAGCCTGGACCTCAAACTGCCTTTGCAGGAGGTTACAGCCGGTGTGGCTGAAGCAACGCTTTTTGATCATCGCCCCCTGCCTGTAGCGGAAAGGCTGCTTTATATAAAACCGGATAAGCGCCTATCTGTTACGGCTAAACTTTCTCAAAAAAGCTATGGCACTAGAACGAAGATCCAGCTGCAGATCCATACCGCAGATGAGCAAGGCAAACCGGTTATTGCCCAATTAGGAGCTGCAGGTTACGACCGTATCTATCACCGGCCAATGGATCCAAAAGATATACAAACACATTACCTGCTATCCACCCAACTAAAGGGTAATATTTACGATCCCGGTTATTACTTCGATACCACTAACACGAACCGGGAACAGGCGCTGGACCTGCTGCTGCTAACCCAGGGCTGGCGCTCGTATTCGTGGAATGAGGAAGAGCTGAAAAAAAAGGGGAGCACGATATTATCTGACAGTATCCGGGGCCGGCTGGTTGCGCTGCGGAAGAAAACAAGATCTACCCAACAGGCTGTAATGTTCTTTGATGCGGAACAGCAACACAGTCAGCTAACCGCATTGGATAACAGCGGATCGTTCCGGCTTTCGCCGGAAAATTTAAAATTATCGGGCAACATTTACATTAAGCATTATGGCGATCAGCAGGACTTTGAATTGAAGGTATACGACCCTTTTGATCCCATTCATAAAATAAAGCCCTGGCAAAAAATAAGCTATCCTGTTGGAGGAACACCAGCAGCCGGGCAGGTGAACGAAGCAGATCCTTTTGTGCTCACCCGCGGAAGTATTAAGCTGAAAGCCGTAGAAATACAGGGAAAAACAACGGCTGTATTCCGTGATAAATATATAGGCCACCTGGACAGCCTGGCAAAATACCAGCAGCTTACTGACAAGGCTCATGGAGGCTGGTTGAATTGCCCTGCAGGTGATAGCGACGAGCGGCCCGTTGAGGGCCAAACCTACATTGTATGGACCGGCCCCAATCCGCCCACATCACACCCCTTCTCATTCAACACCACTAACACCAAACAAATTGTTTATCACTACCCCAAATACACGGAGGAAGAGCTGCTAAAAATGTGGGGGCTGGCCAGGGCAAAAGGGTACTATCCTAAAAAAGAATTTTACCAGCCCGATTATGATAAAGCACCCGATCCCCTGCCTGATTACCGGAATACCCTGCTGTGGGCGCCTGATATTATAACGGATGAAAATGGAAATGCCACGCTGGAGTTCTTTTCCTCTGATATTAATACCGCTTTTTATGGTATAGTGGAAGGCATTAGCGGCACTGGCATGGTAGGCAAGTGTGATTTTGAATTTATGGTAACGAAATGAGTGTACACAAGACCAGAGAATGTTGCGGTTGTTAATTATATTTGATCCCAAACATTTTATATGTACACTGCCCCTCTCTTCAAATGCTCGCAGCTTCAGCAAGACCAGATCATAAATCTTGATCATGTTACAACCGTTTCTTTTGATGACACCAGCCACGGGATCAGCTTTCAGCTTGCAGCGTATGGCGGCACATCCAGGGTTGTTCATTGGCGGTATGATGATGGACAGGCTTACCACCGGGATAAATTAGCGTTAAGCAATCACTGTTTAGGTCTTAAGCCATATTAATTTATAACAACCCAAAAATGATAAACAACATCAAGATCTTAAAGTCTGAAATACTTTCAGACAACTGGTATGTACTCCGGAAAATAACTTATGAATATTCAAAAAAAGACGGTACCATCTTAACCCAAAGCAGAGAAGCTTATGACCGGGGCAATGGCGCGGTGATTTTGCTGTACAACCAGGAGCAGAAAACCGTGATCCTGACAAGGCAGTTCCGTTTGCCGACATTTGTAAACGGCAATCCATCGGGCATGCTGATAGAAGCCTGTGCAGGCTTGCTGGACAAAGACAATGCAGAAGACTGCATAAGAAGGGAAACGGAAGAAGAAACAGGCTACAAAATAACCGAAGTGCAAAAGATCTTTGAAGCGTATATGTCGCCTGGCTCTGTGACAGAGATCCTATACTTCTTCATTGCAGCCTATGCAAAAGAGATGAAAGTAGCTGAAGGCGGTGGTGTTGAACACGAAGAAGAAAATATTGAAGTTTTAGAGATCGGCATTGATGATGCCATGAAGATGATTGAAACAGGTGAAATAAAAGATGGTAAAACCATCATGCTGCTTCAGTACATTAAGCTAAACAATATATTGTGATAGCCTGATCATCTACGCTGAATAACCAGCGTACCCCTTTTATTGGTGGCGGGGAGCGTAAGCTGAAGCATCCCTTTCTGTAAACGTTTCAGCACAACCGGTTTGCCATTGAACTGCGCCTGGTAGTCAAACCCGGGGTCCATTACTGCCAACAACGCACGTTTATGCGGAAGGGTAGCTTCATCAAAAGAAAGATCCGCTTTATACGATGTATGATCATTATTAAACGACTGCCCGTTGATCCAGATCTCAAACCCCGGCGTTATAGTTCCTGTTTTATAATATGCATCAAACCAGCACAGCACGGGTGTAGATAAACCGGAGAACTGGTGCCAGCCCGCTCCCCTGCCTGATGCCGCCAGGAAATGTTCAAATGTGTAGTAAGATGCATCTGTTTCTCTTTTATAAACGTCCAGGCCCTTTGATGCTACCTGGCAGGCAAGATCAGTTCTATCCATGTCCAGCATAGTTTTCCAGATAAACCACTGATGCGGCATCCATACAGCTCCGTTCCAGTAACCATCTATACGGTAATAAGGGGCCGACTGGTCCACAACAGTAATACCAGAAGGGCTCCACATATGTTTGGATGAAAAGATCTTGTCTGTTAAAATTTCCTGCTGAGGGGCCGTACACATCCCGGATATAAGCGGGTAAGCGCCATCCAGACCCATATTGAAATTAACGCCGGAAACAGGGTCGTTGTAAAAGCCGGTGGGGCGGCCTGTGCTGTCGTGCATTACATATGAATAGTACCCGCTCTTTGCATCCCAGGCATTGTTTTGCAGAGCAGCCGTAAACCGGCTGATGTCCTTGTCATAAACTTTGAGGTCAGCAGCCTTGTTGAGCGCCCTGGCAGCCATTCTCAGGATCTTGGCTACACGGATGATATGCGCCGTTGTTACTACCGGCGTTACCTGTTTTTCCAAATGCTGGCTATGAACGCCTGCCTGTGGCGGATAATCATCCCAGCCGCCGGAATTATAAAAATAATCCCAGGTTTTCAGCAACCCTGATGACAGCACATTAGTGGAAGAGCTTCCGTAACGCCCTGCGAGAAATTCATAATATTGTTTAAGCCGGGGATAAAAATAATTGAGCAATTCCTGTGATTGCGTTTTATTCCACAGCTCCAGGAATGCATAAACCTGAACGGGCAGCGGTGAACCATGATGAATAAAGGCCGACTGGCTGCCAGGCGGCGTTACATAGGTATTGATACATTCAGCCGTAAGCGCCGGATTGATCGTTGAAAGGCCCAGTGCTACAAAGCCCAGATCCCAGGTATACAGGCTGTTCCACCACTTGCCCGGTGTAAAATGCCGGATGTACTGATCCTGCATATAAACAGGATATACTACATTTGAAAGCAGGGTACTTTTCAGCATCCTGTGACTGAACAGGTATTGCCGGCCCTCCGGCAGTATTCCCTTT
>NZ_DATCRF010000182.1:0-3234 GCF_036569125.1 Chitinophaga sp.
TTTGATGATAAGGTATTATGGTTAGGGCTTACCTACTCGGCCCACCCGGTTTGCTGCGCTGCCGCAGTAGAGGTGCTGCAGATCTATGAAGATGAGCAGCTGATTGAAAATGCCGCTGTAATGGGCGCGTACATTGAGCAGCAGGTAGCGTTGCTGCAGCAACAGCACCCCAGTATTGGCGATTTCAGGAACACCGGTTTGCTGGGTTGTATTGAGCTGGTGAAGAACCGCGCTACCAAAGCACCCATGGCCCGCTTTAATGCACCGGCCAGTGAAATGGCGGTGATGAATAAAGTAGCCGCCAGGCTGAAACAGCTGGGCATGTATGCCTTTGTACGCTGGAACTATGTATTTATAGCGCCACCACTATGCATCACCAAAGCGCAGGTAGATGAAGGGCTGGCCATCATCAGCGAGGCTATCCGCATTGCGGATGAAGCATATGAAGGATGAGGAAAAAATCTAATCATCATAATTTAAGCTATGAGCGAAACCTCCTCTCTTTACAGTGAAGATCTGGCGCCTGTACCACCGGCCAACCGCAGCTGGAACACCTGGAACTATGCCGCGCTGTGGATCAGCATGAGCCTGTGCATTCCTACGTATATGCTTGCCAGTTCGCTCATTGAAGGAGGTATGAACTGGTGGCAGTCCATCTTCACCATTTTCCTGGGTAACAGCATTGTATTGGTGCCCATGATCCTGAACGGACATGCCGGCGCTAAATATGGCATTCCCTTCCCGGTATTTGCCAGGGCCAGCTTTGGCGTAAGGGGCGCTAATATTCCCGCAATGCTGCGTGCTATAGTTGCCTGTGGCTGGTTTGGCATTCAAACCTGGATCGGTGGTTTTGCACTTTTCCAGATGCTGCGCTTATGGATGCCCTGGCTGGAGACCTTGCCTACAGTGTTCCCGGAATCCTTTGGCTTAAAAACAGGGCCGGCTATTACCTTCCTGCTGTTCTGGTGCTTAAATATGTACGTGGTATACCTGGGTGTGGAAAGCATCCGGAAATTATTGGTGTTTAAGGCCATCTTTTTACCTGTAGCTGCATTAGCGTTATTGTGGTGGGCCATTGGCGCCGGCCATGGCTTAGGGCCTATTTTACAGCAACCGTCCAGGTTTACTTCTGCCAATGCATTTTTAAATTTCTTTTTACCGGCGCTTACCGGTATGGTGGGTTTCTGGGCAACGCTTTCCCTTAACATCCCCGATTTTACACGCTATGCTGTTAGCCAGCAGGCGCAGGTAAGAGGGCAGATCATTGGCCTGCCGCCCTCTATGACCCTGTTCTCTTTTATTGGCGTAGTAGTCACTTCTGCTACCACCATTGTCTATGGCACCACCATCTGGGATCCGCTGGTGCTGGCTGGTAAATTTGATAGCAAGCTGCTGGTAAGCCTTGCCATGATAGCAGTGGCCATTTCTACCTTAGCCACCAACATTGCAGCCAATATTGTAAGCCCGGCAAATGATTTTGCCAACCTGTGGCCGGCGCGGATCAACTTCCGCAAAGGCGGTTACATTACCGGCGTGCTGGGCATCCTTATTTTTCCCTGGAAGCTGATCGCAGACCCCAGCGGTTACATCTTCACCTGGCTCATAGCCTATTCCAGCCTGCTGGGGCCCGTAGGCGGTATTATGATCACAGATTATTATTTCATCCGCAAGCAATACCTCGTAGTGCCGGAGCTGTATAATGCTTACGGCAGCTACAGCTTTAGCAAAGGATTTAATATACCCGCAGTAGCAGCATTGCTCATTGGCATTTTACCGAATGTACCGGGCTTCCTGGTCACTATTAAAGCTATTGCGCCGGATGTTGTACCGGTGTGGCTGGCGCAGCTCTATAATTATGCCTGGTTTGTAGGCTTCCTGGTAAGCGGCATTGCATATATGCTGCTGATGCAAACCTACCGGCACGGTATTCAAACTATTAAAGAAACATCTTCTTATGTCGCTCTTGATTAAAAACGGAAGGATCATCACTGCTGCAGATGATTATGTGGCAGACATTTTTATTGAAGGGGAAAAGATAGCGGTGATCGGCAATAACCTGTCTATACCAGCCGGCGAGACCATTGATGCGGAAGGTATGCTGGTAATGCCCGGCGGCATTGATCCGCACGTGCATTTAGAGATGCCGTTTATGGGCACCTTTTCCAGCGACAGCTATGAAACCGGTACCCGTGCTGCATTACATGGCGGTACTACCATGGTCATAGATTTTATTCTGCAAAAGCAGGGCAGCTCTTTAAAAGCGGCGCTGGATGAATGGCGCTCCCGCTCCAACGGCAACTGCCTGAGCGATTACAGCTTTCATATGGCAGTAACTGATTTTAATGATGCAACCAAACAGGAGATCAAAACTTTTATAGAGCACGAAGGCATTACCTCTTTCAAAACCTTTATGGCTTATAAAGGCGCGCTGATGATAGACGATAGGCAAATGACAGCGCTGATGCAGGAAGTAAAAAAACACGGCGGCATGGTAACCGTGCACGCTACCAATGGCGATATGATCGATTACCTGGTAGCCAAACACAGGGCCGAAGGAAATCTGTCGCCGCTGTACCACTACCTCTCCCAGCCGGAAGTAACGGAAGCAGAAGCCAGCGGCCGCTTTACAGACATTTCCAACTACACCGGCTGCCCGGGATATATTGTACACCTTACCTGCGAAGGTGCGCTGAATGCGGTACGCCAGGCTACCCGCCGCAACCAGCACGTGTTTGTAGAAACCTGCATTCAATACCTGCTGCTGGATGCCAGTTTATATGAACAGGATTTTGACGGCGCCAAATGGGTTATGAGCCCGCCCCTGCGCGAAAAGAAAGATCAGGCCACGCTGTGGGCCGGCATTAACCAGGGTTTGGTAAATGTAGTGGCCACGGACCATTGCCCGTTTAAATGGGAGCAAAAGCTCATGGGCAAAGATGATTTTTCAAAGATCCCCAACGGCCATCCTGCCATAGAGCACCGCATGGAGCTGCTGTACAGCGAAGGAGTGCACAAAGGAAAGATCACGCTTAATAAATATGTGGAGGTAGCCTGCACCAATCCTGCAAAAATATTCGGCATGTTCCCTCGCAAAGGCACCATTGCCGTAAACAGCGATGCGGATATTGTGATCCTGGACCCGCAGGCTAAACATACCATTACGGCCGGCGCGCATCATATGAACGTAGACTCTTCGGCCTACGAAGGCTTGGAGCTGACCGGTACAATAAAAAC
>NZ_DATCRF010000183.1:0-4572 GCF_036569125.1 Chitinophaga sp.
TAGGCATCTTTGAAAAGAGAGCCTTCTGTGTTAGGACGAGATACATCATACAGCTCCTGGTCCTTCATAGCTTTCTGCTTCCAGAAAGGGCTGTATTCTTTCAGCACCTCGCCTGTTATGATGTTCAGGTTATCGTAACAAATGCCTTTGTCCTTATCATACATATTCTTCATCATCCACGCAGCTGCGTTGGTGGCTACCTGCGCATACTTCGGATCCTTGGTTACTTTAGACAGCTCATAGATGCCGGGAGTACCATCTGATACGGTGGCAAACACCACAAAATCCGGTCCCAGCACATCACCGTGAATGGCTCTTACCATGCCGTTCAGCTTTGGATTGTCTTTTATTTCCATGCTGATCCAGTAGTTACCGCCTTTTTTGGCAGCAGTCAGGTAAGCCTCGTTATGCGTAACCTTATAGGCTGCCAGCAGCGCGTTCACTGCCTGCCCGGTATGCCAGGGCACTTCGTAGGGATACCACTTGCCTTCCGTAAGGTTATAATCACAGCGCGACTTCCCTTCTTCATCCAGCAGCACACCGGATACATAACCGGCGGTTTCATTAATTGCGGTAATGATCTCCTCTTTCTTCAGCTGCCCATTCACCTGTTGAGCGCCCAGCAAAGCGCCTGCCATGCAGGCCGTACATACCGTTTTATTAATCCACTTCATATTTGGTGCTTTTAGCATTCAGCTGGTATTTATGTTTATGATTGGTGACCGTGATATTATCCTGCAGGCGGAATGTAAAACTCCAGGATGCCTGCCGGCTATTAGCTAATTTAATAAGCACATGGTTCACGCCTTTCTTTAAGGACAGCTGTACCTCGCGCTCTGTACCGCTGCCAGCGCTTTTGCAGGCTATGCCATTGCAGTATAACACGGCGTTGTTGCCGGCGTCCAGGAACGCTTTCACAGTGGCGGCGCTGTCTGTTTTGATCTGGCAATAGGCATAGGTGATAGCAGCGCCGCCTTTATAGTGATAATTCTCATCCAGGTCTACAATGCCCCCATCCATGGAAGGGAACTTTTGCCAGCGGTAGATCTTATCCTGGTAATGAATAAAATCTCCCGGCGAGGGCGGCACATCCTCTTCCTTTGCCGGTGCATATAAAAAACCGGGTATCACACCATATTCCTTTACCGGCAAAGGCCCGCATAACATCCAGTTCTTAAAATAAGTACGGTCTGTAACTATAATATTTAAGCGCGTTCTGTTAACGGGCGGCAGCTTAGCCTGCGTTGCAGCCTGCCGCAGCTGCTGTTCCAGCGCAGCCAGGGCATTGCTCTTTTTCTCATACGGCTGCATCACCACGTTTAACCAGTAAGGCTGGTTCTCCTGCAGCCAGGCCTGTTGAAACCATTGGGCGGCTGCTTTGTAGCGCTCATTCAGCGCATGTAAAGTATCCGCACAGGCTGTAACGATTGCCACAGCCTGCTGACGCGGCGTATTGGTTGACGCACTATATTTTTTAACAATGTCCGCTATGATCAGGCGGGTAGTGATCATTAGTTTGTATTGCTGGATAGCAAACTGCAAGACGCTGATATCTGCTGCATGGCTGCGCGGTTTAGCAGCTGCAATATAATCCCCTGCCTGGTTAATGAGCTGCAATGCTTCTATGGCAGATACATTGTTCAGGATCAGTTTTTTACCGCTGTCCGGTAATATCTTTTGCTGCCATAGCTGATCGTTCAGGTTATAGGTAAGCGGTAAAGCCCGCAGCTGCATCAGCGTGAATAACGCTTTCACATAATTACCGTTGCTGCTTTCATAAGCACAGGTTTCATAGCGCTGGTCAAACGAGGTATTGTTTGCAGTGTCCAGGTTCCAGCTTTTTTCTGCGGATACATACACGCCATACCAGTCGGCGGAGAACAGGTAAGCGCCGCCATCATCCCAGATGGTGGCAAAAGCGCCGGTAGCGCCATCCCGCTTGCCCTGCCGGTAAAAGCCGTCAATATTGGCTTTTGCCATTACCATATCCGGGAACATGCGGTATGAGTTGAGGATGCCGGAACATACCATAAACTCCAGCTTGCGTTTGACAAAGGGTTGAGTCCAGGCATCGTAGTTCTGTTGATCGCCATACTCCCAGCTCAGGTAGATCACGTCTTTAGGCAGCAGGTCCAGCACTTCTTCATGCTGCAGGGCAATATCGCCCCACATCATCATTTTCTTGCCATGCTTTTTTACCACATCATATAAGAACTGCAGGTGATCTGCATAATATTTTGCTACGCCCACACTATCTACATACGCTTTTGAATATCCTTTTCCCAGGCCGAATGTTTCATCGCAGTTCACATTAAACCAGGGTGCGCTAAAAGCATCGCATAGCTCGCCGATCACGTCTGAAAGGAACTGCCGCGCCTTAGCGCTCAGCGGTGATATTAAGCTGGATGTTTCGCCCATGGAGCGGTACTGCGGCAGTGAAAGTATTTTTTCAAAATGCCCGAACGACTGGAAGCTGCCGATCAGCTGCATATGATAAGTGGCTGCATAAGCGCTCAGCTCTTTGATCTGCGCAATGGTCAGCTTCCCGTTCTCCGGCGCAAAGTCGGGATGGGAAAGCGGCTGCACCACATGTTCTATGTAAAAGGAAAGGTAGTTGATCTTCAGCTCCGCCATCCGTGCAATCTGCTCTTTTATATAGTCTACGGTGGAAATGGGCCCGCGGCTGATATCATCAAAGATCACGCGGCGGCTGTAAGCCGGCCAGTCAACAATGGTTAGTGCAGTTTGCCAGCCGGCGCGGGTAAGCTGTTTCAGTGTTTGCAAGCCGTAGAATAAACCGGTTTCCGTATTGGCTGCAATGAAACGGTACTGTTCATTCATTACCAGTATGTATCCCTCCTGCCCGATTGTTTTGATGGCAGCAGCTGCATACTGGCGCACCAAAGCGTCTGCGCCTTTATCTTTCCCCAGCAATACCAGGTTAACCGTGGTGGCGGCGCCTGCTTTTGCGGTAGCGGCAAATAATTTCCAGTGTGCATCCAGGCGGGCGTTCATCAGCGCATCGGTTCCTATACCGTGTAAACGCAGCTGTGCGGGAAAATCTACTTTCTCCGGTCCTATGCTTACCTGCTGCGGGTAAGGCAGCACCGGCAGTATCTCAGACGTGGCGTACATTCCATGCAATAGCATGGCCAGTAATAGAAATATCTTTCTATAAACAGTCATTACTTAAATGTCCTAAATTTTTACTTCGCTGATTTAGTTGTTGGCGCGATTCCGGTAAATTTAAAAATGTCCCCCCAATCTATTGTAATACTCCGGATCAAAAAAAAGAAAAACTTCCTCTATAAACTCGATAACTCTAATATAAAACAATTTTTCGGTAACGTACCCGGAAATTACAAAAAAACATAGAAATATTATTCTTTCGTGTGATCATCTGCCATGAAATATAACGCGGCTTCGTTATTCAGTTTTGTAATTTCCGGTTGTTCTCCCTCGATTTTAATTCTCACCAAATGCTTTCCGGCAGCCGCTTTCCATTGAAACAAGATCTGCTGCGTGCGTGCTTTCAGATCATCAGGCGCTTCCAGTAAAGTGATCACTGTGCTGTCTTTCACTACCTCATCCACATAAAATTTTACCCGGCTGTTTTCTGCTGCTGCATTTCCAATATTATGCAGCGTGATCTGTACCACGTACATGTTATTTCCGGCGCCTGGTTTTATCACAATGTCTTTAGCGGTAAGCCCGGGATCTGCTTTAGGCGCAGAACTGCCGGGGTAAGCCTGCAGCTGTTTTACAGCCACTATCAATAATTGTTTGCCGGGCAGGGTAAAGGAAATATCTTTTACCCGTTCTGTAATGCTAATGGTATCTGTGCCAAGCACTTCATCCATGCTGTCATCCCCATTCTTATCAAGACCAGTGCTTACGCAGTACCTGCCGGGCAGCAGCTGCCAGGTACGTAATTGCACACTTCTCTCCTGCCCGAAATTGTATAAGGCCGCCTGTAAAAAGTGCTGGTCGCCGCCATTCACCAGAATGGCTACATCCTTACCGGTGTTTTTCCAGGAAGCCAGCAGGCTGGGATATTCATACCCTGCGCCAAAATGGCCCAGGTACATACCGGATAATAAGCTGTTGTTGGGAATGTATACACGATCCGTAAATTTCACTTCGCTGGTGAGCAAAGGAAAATTGTAGCGTAAGCTGTTCAGCATTTCTTCCAATCCCTGTACAATTATTTTTTTATCGTGGTGTAATGTATACCGGTTATAGTGCGCACCGTATTGATTCACCAATGTATCATAACGGCTGCTGTTACTGAGCTGCCGGGCCATGGCAAACAGCTTGCCCATTGGGTTGCTGCCGGCAGCATGATCTGTACCGCCGCTAAGCAGCTGTTGCTGCACCCAATACAATGAGCCTGTTGTAGTATCTTTTTCGTGCAGGGGCTGCGTCATTAACCTTGCATTCGTGTTAATGGTCTGTAAAAAGGTTTGCTTTTGCGTAAGCGCATACAACCCTGCCAGTAAATATTGCAGCTCATTCACATGGCCCAGGTGATCCCAATTGTAATACGTATAGGTAAGCTGCGGGTTATACCAC
>NZ_DATCRF010000184.1:0-3013 GCF_036569125.1 Chitinophaga sp.
AGTATATGAGGTAACGCACCCCCAATGGCGCGTACACGAAGTATATGATTATGATTACCATTGTAACGCGGAAGCGCTGTATGGGCCTGCTTTTGCGGAGGCCCTTGCACAAAAGCCGGTATCTGCATTACTGGCGGAAGGTTCTGAGATCAGTGTGCAGCCCAAGCTGCGTTTGTAACCCGCCGGTGTGTTTTAATTTGTAGTACAGATCGTAAATCTTTTTTACTATCTTAAATGCCTGATCGTCCATCTTATTATAGAAGCTAAAGTTCCAACGTATGAAGCCAGCCGTCAGACTGCAACTATCCCTCATGATGTTCCTTGAATTCTTTGTTTGGGGAGCATGGTTTGTAACCATGGGAACATTTTTACTGAATAACCTGCATACCAGTGGTACGCAGGTAGGTGTTGCCTATTTAACGCAGTCTATCGGGGCCATTATTGCACCTTTTATTGTTGGGTTGATAGCAGACCGCTTTGCGCCGGCACAGCTGATCCTGGGGATCTTACACCTTATTGGCGCTATGCTGTTATGGCTGGCCGGTTCTTCGGCCGACTTTGAAACTTTTTATCCCCTGCTGCTGCTTTATATGATCCTGTACATGCCTACACTGGCGTTGGTGAATTCCATTTCCTTCCGGCAAATGGATGATCCCACCAAGAAATTCCCCGCTATTCGTGTATGGGGCACCATTGGCTGGATAGTGGCCGGTTTGATCATTGGCTGGCTGGGATGGGAAAAAAGCAACACACTGTCGCTTACCTTTAAAATGGCATCGGCAGCTTCGGGCATACTGGGTTTGCTGAGCTTTATGCTGCCCAATACACCGCCATTAAAGAAAGGGCAGAAAGTATCGGTGGGCGAGCTGTTAGGGTTAGACGCCATCCGCCTGTTAAAACAGCGCTCTTTCCTGCTGTTCTTCCTTTCTTCCGTAGCCATTTGTATCCCGCTGGCCTTTTATTACAACTTTACCAACCCTTTCCTGAATGAAGCAGGGATGAGCTCTGCCGCCGGTAAACAATCACTGGGGCAAATGTCAGAGTTCCTGTTCATGCTGCTGATGCCTTTATTCTTTAGCCGTTTGGGGGTAAAGAAAATGCTGGCGCTGGGTATGCTGGCCTGGGTGATCCGTTATATCTTCTTTGCCTTTGGTAATGTGGAGGCGAATTACTGGATGCTGATAGGTGGTATTGTGCTGCATGGTATCTGTTACGATTTCTTTTTTGTGACGGGGCAGATCTATACTGATGCCCGTGCAGGCGAACAGTTCAAAAGTGCAGCCCAGGGCCTTATTACACTGGCCACTTATGGCGTAGGTATGCTGATAGGTTACCTGATCTCCGGCCCTATTGTAGATGCCTATAAACTAACGGATGGTACGCACGACTGGAAAACCATCTGGCTGATACCGGCGGCTATTGCGCTGCTAGTGCTGGCGTTATTCATGCTGCTGTTCCGCGAAAGCAATACGGAGAAAAATATAAAAATGTAATTCTATTTACGATTTTAGATTTTAGATTTTAGATTTACGATTTGATCGTATTGCTTAATCATCGCGGTCATTAAATTTAAAAATCAGATTGGATCTTACCGGTTAATCATCCGCTACAATCAAATCTAAAATCGTACATCTAAAATCTAAAATCTCTTCATATTATGGCTAAGATTTCAATGTTAGGCTCCGGTTTTATCGGGCGCTTCTATGCAGATTCCCTGCAAGGGCAAAGAAGCAGGGACAAGATCGTTAGTATTTATTCCCGCCGGGAAGAAAGCGCAAAGAAGTTTGCGGAAGATTACCAGGTGGCCCACTGGACCACTGAAATGGAGGCTTCCATTTCGCACCCGGAAGTAGAGGTAGTATGTATTTCCCTGCCCAACAACCTGCACGAGGCAGCCGTGTTACTGTGCTGCAAGCATAAAAAAGGCGTTATCTGCACCAAACCCCTGGGCCGTAATGCAGAAGAAGCCAAACGTATGATGGAAGCCGTAGAAAAGGCCGGTATTTTTAACGGTTACCTGGAGGACCTGGTGTATACCCCAAAATTCCTGAAAGCGCTGGAAAGCGTGCAAAGCGGGGCTTTGGGCCGCATCCTCTGGGCTAAGTCAAGGGAAACACACCCCGGCCCGCACAGCGAATGGTTCTGGGATAAGGAGCAGGCCGGCGGCGGTTGTATCCTGGATCTGGGCTGCCATTGCGTGGAAATAGCCCGCAGCTTTATTGGCAAGGATATTAAACCCATTGAGGTTATGTGCTGGGCCGATACGCAGGTAAAACCCATTGATGCGGAAGACCATGCCATTGGCCTGGTAAAGTATGAGAATGGCGCTATCGGGCAGTTTGAAGTAAGCTGGACCTTCCGCGGCGGCCTGGACCTGCGCGATGAGGTAATGGGTACAGAAGGCACTATTTGGCTGAACAGCTTTTTGCGTACCGGTTTTGACATGTTCACCACCGGCAAGGGCGCGGATTATGTTGCGGAAAAAGCAGAAAGCAATTCCGGCTGGTTATTTCCTGTGGGCGATGAGCTGAACGAGCTGGGTTATAACCATATGTTCACCGATATGTTCAACGCCATGGAAAGCGGCAAAGCAGCCCGTGAAACCTTCTATGACGGATACGTGGTGAATGCCGTGCTGGACGCCGCTTACCGCAGCGCAAAAAGCAAATTATGGGAGCCCGTGCAGCTGGATGTATGGCGGGGTAAAACCGGTGTGGAAAAAGGAAAAGGCTATACAGAATATGATGAGCAGTATCACCTGGTAAAAGAAGAAATGACCCACTTTGGCGCAAAGAAAGTGATATTGAAGGATAAGAAAAGCGGGCAGATTATTGAGAAAACGTTGTAGATGTGCAGATGTGCAGATATGCAAATGTGCAGGTGTGCAAATGAATTGGAATGTGCTGATGTGTTGATGTGCTAATATGCTAATGTGCTGGTTTTTGTTGTTTATTGCCTGCCTTGTTAATATTTACTTTGCCATAAATATATAAAAGCCCTGACAAGTTAAATC
>NZ_DATCRF010000185.1:0-12142 GCF_036569125.1 Chitinophaga sp.
GGCTGGCTACATACCCTACCCCTATTACAATTAAATGGCTGTATACGCCCAGCATTAATTTATGATGGGTGAAATTGTATTTACCAAGGTCCAGCAGCAGCGTTTTATCGTTGCCTAAACCAATAGCAGTGGAGGTAAGAAAAGCATACGCGGTAAATAGTATGCATACAATAATGGCAATGGTAATGCCCTGGTTATTGGCCCTTGCGCTTAACAGCCCTAACAGGAAAATGCCTACAATGCCGCCGGAGAAAATAGCATAGAGGGTGAAAATAATTCCCAGCACCCCTTCATCGCCTGCGCTGATGTAGAACATAGCAATGAGTATAGACAGTAAGCCGGATACTACCACCAGCCCCCTGCCGGCTTTCAGGTATTCCTTGTCGGAGCGGTTAGGCCGGATCTTTTTATAATAATCTTCCACGCCTACAGCAGCCAGGGAATTAAGATCAGCGCTCAGGCTACAGATAGCTGCGGAGATCATGGCCGCGATAATAATGCCTACTACCCCGGCAGGTAATTGTGTTACAATAAAATAAGGGAACACGCCATCCGGCTGCATGCCAGCGGGCAGCGGCTGCTGGGTGTAGAACACAAACAGCGCAGTGCCGATGAACATGAATAAGGTCCATACCGGAACGGTAAGCAGTATACCCATTAAAGATGCCTTGATGGCGGCTTTATCTGTACGGGCTGTTAAATAGCGCTGCACTACTGTTTGATCGGTACCGTATTTCTGAATGGCGTAGAATGCGCCGTTAATAGCCATTACCCAGAATGTAAGCCGGGAAAGGCTGGCGTCGTAAGGGCCAAAACCGGTGCGGTGGTTGGCAGCTGCTACTTTCCATACCTCCGGCAAACCACCTTTCACGGAGAACAGCAGCACACTGATGCAAATGATGCCGGTGGCAAACAGCATAAATCCCTGGAATACATCCAGCCATATTACCGCTTCTATACCGCCCAGCAGGTTCACCGCAATAATGATCAAACCAACTACCAGTATGATCATTACGGTATTGCCACCTGTAATGCTGTGCAAGGCCAGCGCCAGTAAAAAGAATACGGTGCCCATCCCTGAAAACTGCCGCAGCACAAAGGCCAGAGAGCTGTAATAACGGGCAAAGGGGCCAAAGCGTTTTTCAAAATATTCGTAGGTGCTTAACCGTATCACCTTGCGGTAGAGCGGCACTATGAACCAGATCACGCATATTAATACAATGGGCACCATAAGGCCCTGTACCAGTAAGATCCAGTTAGAGGAATAACCGGTGCCGGGGTAAGCCAGGAAAGTTACGCTGCTGATAAGGGTTGCCAGCAGCGACATGCCCAGCGCCCAGGCAGGAATTTTACCCTTGGCTAAAAAATAATTCTGGCTGGTTTTCTGTTTCCTGGCAAATACAAATCCAAAGGAAATGGTAGTTACCAGCAAAAGAATAATGATGACGTGGTCTATTATATGCAATGATGTATTCATAATGTGGCATTGCTTATTGCATGAGTGGAAAAAGATCTAGTGGCGGCCATTCATAGCTGCCTGGCTTTAACGTGAGATGCAGCTCCCTGTTACCCTGTACCCGCATACGCGTTACCCCCGGCGCCAGCGCCATGGTGGGGTATAATCTGTCAATACCCAGCTTGCGCATTACGGCAGCAGCCGTGGAGCCGCCTTCTATCAGTATTTCATGCAGCGTGGCCTGGCCGGCAATAAAGGCTGCGGCTTCCGCCATCCTGTTCCGTATGCTCAGCGCCTGCGCTTTATCATCCTCCATTTGCGGATGTACGGCTATGCTTACCTTTCCTTCCTGTTTCAGCTGCAGCAGTGTTGCTTCCATCCACAGCTGAAATAATTGCGCATCTGTTGAAGCGTTGCCCAATGCAGCGGGCATGTAGCTTACGGGAAAACCATCCTGTTCTATTTTTTTTACAAACGCACGGCTTTTATGAAATGCGCTGCCACAGATCATTAGTGCAGGCGGGTGCAGGATAGCGCTGCTTTCCTTCGTGATCAGCGGGCGCATATTCATTGCTTCTAAAATAGTGGCAAAAAATTCTGCGGCGCCGGCCACCAGTGTATCTGCATCCAGCTTTTCACTCCACGCAACCAGGTCGCCGCTGTTCTGCACTTCTGCTACCACAATGCCGGCGCCCGGTTGCGGCGCATGGTGCGGCAGCACCTGTATATCGCCGTCCTTTGCCTGCAGCAGCTCCTTTATGCCGGAGCTGTATACCGGAAATTCCGGGTCCTGCGAAAAGCTGCTCTGGTGCAGGGGCTGCCCGTTCAGTAAATAGGTACTATTCACCACCGTTCGGCCCAATCCCGGGTTAGCAGGTACTATCAACGCTTTGGGCAGCTGCAATAGTTCCTGCTGCAGCTGTATTTCCGCCAGCACATGGCCGCGTAATACAGAATCTATTTTTTTAAACAGCAGTGTGGGCTGCAATGCTTTCAGCCCCGTACATATTTCCGTTATCACTGCTTTGGCCGCGGTTTTAGACAGGGAGCGGGTATCGGTGTCAATGATCAGCAGGTCGGCTTTGGAATGCAGGTTCACCGTGGTGGTGATCTCCGCCATTAAACCGTACTTTAATGCCAGCCCGCCTATTTCCGCTGCGCCGGTCAGGTCATCTGCAATTACTACCATCATACGTGCTGCCTGTTTTTAGATAACTGTACAGCAGATTCAATGGCCAGTAACATTGCATCTGCGCTGGCAATGCCTTTGCCGGCAATTTCAAACGCAGTGCCATGGTCAACAGAGGTGCGGATAATGGGAAGGCCCATGGTGATGTTCACGCCTTTCACGCTATCCATCTGCTGTTTTTCCGCATTCCATTTAAAGCCGGAGAGCTTGAACGGAATATGCCCCTGGTCATGATACATGGCTACAATACCGCCGTAATAACCGGTAGCTGCTTTGGCAAATAAAGTATCCGGCGGCACAGGGCCATCTACCTCGTAACCCAGGCGGCGGGCTTCTTCCACGGCAGGGAGTATTTCCATGTCATCCTCTGTACCAAACAAACCGGCATCCCCTGCATGCGGGTTTAAACCGGCAATGCCTATTCTTAAATTTGTTTCATTCAGCTGTATTAAACCATTGCGCAGCAGCTCCGTTACTTCCAGTATGCGGTCTTTCTTTACCAGGTCGCAGGCCTGCCGCAGGGATACGTGGGTGGATACATGGATCACCTTCAGGTGCTCCTCTACCAGCAGCATGGCGTATTTTTTAGTGCCGGTGAAATGCGCATATATTTCCGTATGCCCCGCAAAGTGATGGCCTGCTTCGTTAATGGATTTTTTATTAATAGGGCCGGTAACGGTGGCTGCTATTTCCCCTGCCATGGCCATATCAATTACTTTTTTCACTGCTTCAAAAGCGGCGTTGCCCGCCATGGCAGATACTTTCCCAAATTCCAACTCCGCCATGTTCACATTCCGCAGGTCGATCACATCTATCTGCTGTAAGCGGAACTGTGCTTCTGTTGCATGCTGAATAGCATTTACGGTAGCGGGTAAGCCCAGGCGGGTAATAATATCGCGGAACACCGCTGCATCGCCCACCAGCAAGGGGCGGCAAATGGCGTGTATGCTTTCGTTCAATAGCGCTTTCACGGCAATCTCCGGCCCAATGCTGGCCGGGTCGCCCATGGTAATTCCTATTATTGGTTTGGTATCAGTCATTATCAGATCCGGTTAATGTTATTCAAATCGCCAAATACAGCACGCACTTCCTGCATCAGCTTTTGTTCTTCGGCGGCAGGCAGGCGGTACAGCGGTGGCAGCACATCCGGCCCGCAAAGCTCATAAGCGGCCAGCATGGCTTTAAAGGCCGCCAGCGACTGGCTCAGGATCCGGTCTTTCTGGTACATTTCAGAGATCTGATCTGCTTTTTGCTGGGCCTGTGCAGCGGCTACGGTATCGCCTGTACGTACACTGTCATATATTTTGCGGTACACAGCCGGCGCCAGGTTACCACTGCTGGGTACAATACCATCTGCGCCCTGTTCCAGGGCCGAACGGGATTGCAGTGCCCAGCCCAGTAAATAGGAAAAATCTTCCCGGTGCTTCCATAAGGCGGTAGCTGTGCTAATGCGTTCCACGCCTTTTTCAGAATCCTTGAATCCAACAATGTTGGGATGTGTACTTAATTGTTCCACCACATCCAGCGGAATAGACAGATGTGTGGTGGCCGGAATGTTATACAGTACCAGGGGGCAGGGCAACGCATCTGCCAGCGCGGTAAAGTAGCGCAGCATTTGCTCCGGCGCTACCGGGTAGTAGCCTGGCATGGTGCTCACCAGCACATCGGCGCCCAGGCCATGATAGGTTTTACCTTCCTCCACCGCATCCTGCAGGCTATTGCCTGAAACGCCGGCATACACCAGCGCACGGCCGCTGTTCGCTTTAACAGCAGCCGTGACCAGTGTTGTTCTCTGATGACGTGAAATAGAAGCCGCTTCCCCGGTAGTACCTAAAATAAAGGGATGTGCTTTCCCGCTTATTAAATGGTTCACCAGCTTTTGTACGGCTGCTTCATCGATGGTATGCTGCGGAGTAAAAGGTGTCATCATAGGCACCACTACCCCGCTGTATCTTTTTTCGCTTTTCATGCTACTACTTTATTAAAGGCCGCCCGGTAAATGTTAACAGCATCCTGTTGTGTAACGGGCCGCAGGTTGTTCTTCAATAGCCGCTGGATCTTCAGGGCATCTTCCGCCATTTTATCAATACTGTCAAAAGGAATATTCAGCTCATCCAGGGAAGCAGGCAGGCCGCAGTCGCTGATCAGTTTTTTGATCAGCTCAATACCTTCGCGGGCGGTGGCGATATCGGACTGGCCGGGCGCAGCGCCTAATGCAAGTGCAATCTGCGCATGCCGTTCCGGCGCAGCCGGTAAATTAAACTCCATAACATAAGGCAGCAGTAATGCAATGGACAAGCCATGCGGTACGTGGTAGGATACGCCCAACGGATACGACAGCGCATGCACCGCCGCTGTATTCACCGGGCCTAAGCACATGCCGCCATACATGCTGCCCAATGCCACCTGCGCACGCGCTTCCAGGTCCTGCCCATTGTTACAGGCACGTTTCAGGTAACGTGCGATCAGCCGTACACCTTCCAGTGCAATAAGGTCAATAACCGGATGCGCAAAATTATTCGTATAGGCTTCCAGGCAGTGCGTTAACGCATCAATGCCGGTGGAGGCAGTAATAGAGGCGGGTACGCTTAGCGTAAGCGCAGGATCTATATACGCTGCATCCGGCACCAGGAAAGGGCTGATCACACCCACCTTGGCGCCGCTATCATCTATAAACAATGCATTGGGCGATACCTCGCTGCCCGTGCCGGAGGTAGTGGGAATGCAGGCCAGGTAGGTTTTGCGTTCTTTCAGGTTACGGATGCCGATCACTTCTGCCGTGGTTTGCGTGTTCTTAATCTGCGCGGCTATCAGTTTAGCTACATCCAGCACGCTGCCACCTCCAATACCCACCACACTATCGGCCCCAAAAGCTCTTGCATCTGCCAGCAGCTTTTCAAAATCATTAAAGGAGGGTTCTCCTGCAATGCTGTCGTTCACCTGTATGGCTACGCCCTGCTGCTGCAGGGTATGCAGGCCTTCTGCTATTTGAGCCGCTGCCGGAGGTATGGTTACCAGGTATAGGCGCTGCAGCCCCAGCGCAGTATAGTCTGTAATAAACTGTGCAAAGCTGTTCTCACCAAACACCAGCTTATTAGGATTTATGATCGTTACACTTTGCATGCTCAGGTTTTGTTTTTTATGTAAACGTTTACATTTTTCAATCAAAAAAACTCCAACAAACATTTCACGAGCCTCCGTGGCAGCATCTTACTTAAACCCGCAGGACCGCCGGATCATCAATTCCGTTTTCACGATCACATTGGCCGGCAGGCGGTCGGGCTGCTGGATCCTTTGGTACAGCAGCTCTATGGCCCTTTGCCCTATTTCAAAACCATGCTGCCGTACAGCCGTTAACGGTGGATTCAGGGAGGTGGCCCAATACACATCATCAAAACCCACAATGGCTACTTCTTCCGGTATCTTCAGCCCCTGCTGCAGAATGGTTTCCAATGCGCCTAAGGTTAACAGGTTATTGGCGGTAAAAATGGCGGTAGGCCTTTCCGGCAATGCCAGCAGCTGTTTAGTGATCTCTACCCCGCTGACAAAGTTGGATTCTTTACCTTTTATGATCTTCTGATCTACCCGTAATCCGTAATGTTTATGCGCAGCTATATAACCGGCAATGCGTTCCTGGGTGGTAGGAATGGCAGGGTCGCCGGTAATATGTGCTATGCGTTTATGACCTAGTTTGATCAAATGCTCCACCGCATTAAAGGCGCCTTTTTCATTATCTGATTTCACCACATCCACATTCAGGTTGCTGAGCCCCCGGTCAATACACACCACGGCATGCCCGTCGCTGATCAGCTCTTCCACATCCTCGTCCTTCCCGTGGGAAGGCGCTACAATAAAGCCATCCACGGATTCTGAGCGGAGAATATCTATATACAGCTTTTCCCGTTTCGGATCCTGGGAAAAGTTGCCGATCACCACGGCGGAGCCGTTTGCATAAGCATATTCCTCTATGCCCCGGATCACATCTACATAGAACGGGTTTTGAATATCCGGTATCAGTAAGCCTATCAGCTTCTTGGAACGGTTCGTGGAACGTAAGCGCTGCGCTACGCGGTTGGGATGGTAACCGGAGGTTTTGATAGCCCTTTGTACGGCCAGCCGGGTCTCGTCCTTTACCACGGGATCGCCGTTCAATACCCTGGAAACAGTGGCTATTGATACACCGGCTAAGCTGGCAACGGTTTTTAAACTGGCGACGGTTTTGGCAGTTTTCACAAAGCGATCAGATTTTTCCGTGGATTTATGTAAACGTTTTCACAACTAATCAAAGCTACAATTATTTTTGAATTTCCTATAGGCGGCGGAAAGTATTTCACACGGTGGATTCTCCGGGTACTCCCGGTTTCCGTTACATAATATCTTTTTTGATTATTATGAGCGGTATTCACATGATTAGTTTACGCCAGGCCCATTTTACTGAGATCCCGTAACAGTAAGCCTTACACGACATTAAAATTCCATAAGAATTTATTGCTAACCAGGTAGCTGTTATGATTTTTTATTCACTCAAAGTGATATTATTTGCTAAATCGTTTTATGGTATTTATATTGAGATCAGTTTCTATCAACGTCATCCAAATCTTCAATATTTAATCATTCTAAACTGCTGTAGTGTGTAAGAACTTGAGCCGCTAAATCAAACAACAACAATCAGGGGACAATTAATATCAACCGTAGGTATATGCCATGCATCCGCTAAAGGATGTCATCAATATTGTTATTCTACTATTTTATTTACTCGTTATCGACTAAACCATGAAATCAATGCAGAGCTGACTTGACTGCTTTTAAAAGGTCCATTTTATAATCAATCTATCAAACACAGAACTATGAAAAGATTACTCATCTTTTTATCGCTATCCCTATGCGTGTTCGTAAACGCATTTGCGCAAAAGCGAGCGGTATCCGGTAATGTAAAGGATGCCGACAACAATCCCCTCCCCGGTATAACCATTATTGAAAAGGGGACCAGCAATGGCACCGTAACCGACGGCGCAGGTAATTTCACCCTGCCGGCCGGCCCTAATGCAACCCTGGTGCTTTCCGGTGTAGGCTTTCTTTCACAGGAGGTAGTTGTTGGCAACCAAAGCACGCTGCAGGTGCAAATGGCCATCGACAACAAAAACCTGGGCGAGGTGGTAGTAACCGCGCTGGGTATTAAACGCGAGAAAAAATCATTGGGTTATGCCCTGCAGGAGGTAAGCGGCGAATCGCTGGCCAATGCGCGGGAAACAAACCTCACCAACGCCTTAACCGGTAAGGTAGCCGGTTTGCAGGTACTGCGCTCCAGCAACGGCCCTGCAGGTTCTACCAAGATCACGCTGCGTGGCAACAACTCGCTTACCGGTACCAACCAGCCGCTGATAGTAGTGGATGGTATTCCCATGGATAACTTCATCGGCTCCAACAACAACGACTTCTGGAACCCTGCACGAGATATGGGTAACGGTTTATCCGACATCAACCCGGAAGATATTGAAAGCATGTCTGTATTGAAAGGCGCTACTGCTGCGGCTTTATACGGCACACGCGCCGGTAATGGTGTGATCCTGATCACCACCAAAAGCGGTAAAAAACAAAAAGGTTTGGGTATCACCTACTCTTCTCAGGTTGGTTATTCTGAGATCTTTACCCGTCCTGAATTGCAGCAATCATTTGCGCAGGGCGACCGTGGCCAGTTTGACCCCGCCGGTGAACGTGCCTGGGGCCCTGAAATTACCGGCCAAACGGTAAAAGACTGGCAGGGCAAAGATGCGCCGCTGGCAGCATACGATAACCTGGACGGTTACTTTGGCAGAGGCCTCAATGTAAAGAACAGCATCTCTTTTCAGCAGCAGGTAAGTGAAGGTACTTCCATCTACTCTTCCGTTACCCGCCTTACTGATAAAGGCATAATTCCCGGCACCAAGCTGAACCGTACCAACCTTACGGCACGCGCTGTATCCCGCTTTGGCAAAGGCAACCGCTGGAGCACCGATACCAAAGTGCAGTATATTAACTCTGATGCGGTGAACCGCCCGCAGAATGGTATGAACGACAGTAACCCGTTCAGCACCATGTATATGCTGCCGGTAAACCTGAACATCCGCGATTTCAGCGCCGCTAAAAGAGAGGATGGTAAAATGTTATGGTATGGCACCAGCAGCAAGGTGAATCCTTACTGGGCCTCCCGCTACAACCTGAACCAGGATATTCGCGACCGTTTCATGATGACCGGTACTGTTAAATACGAGATGACTGACTGGCTGAGCGCAGAATTAAGAGGCGGTGCAGATATTTACACCACCAATTACGAAGCTAAACGTTATGCAGGCAGTCCCAGCCCGGCTAACGGCAGCTACAGCCAGGGTAAGGAAACCTTCAGTGAGATCAACTATAGCGCTTTGATCTCTGCCCATAAAGATAACCTGTTCGGTAAACTGGGTGGCACAGCCTCTATAGGCGGTAACCTGATGAAGCAGAAAAGAAGCCGCCTGGATGCCAGTGTTGGCGAGCTGCAGATCCCTGATTTCTTTTCTGTGAACAACGGTAAATCCAGCCCTTCAGTTACTGAAGTGGTAAGTGAAAAAAGGATCAACTCCCTGTACGGCACCGTGGGTGTGAACTGGGATGCTTACTGGTTTGTGGATGCAACTTTCCGTAACGACTGGTCATCGGCCCTTAGCCCCGACAAACGTTCCTTCTTCTACCCTTCCGTAAGCACCTCACTGGTAGTAACGGAAATGATCGAACGTATGGGTGGCAGCGTACCCTCCTGGATCAGCTATGGTAAATTACGCGGCTCTTATGCCCAGGTAGGTAATGACCTGGCAGCCTATGAGCTGTATAACACTTATGAAGTAAGTAAAGATCCAAACGGCAACACCGTGGTAAAAAGGAAAAATACCCTGTATGATCAGAACGTGCGCAATGAGCTGATCCGTTCTCTTGAAGTAGGTGCAGAAGCGCGCTTTTTAAACAACCGTGTAGGCCTGGACGTAGCCCTGTATAAAACCAATGCTACCAACCAGCTCATTAACCTGCCCATGGATCCGCTGAGCGGTTATTCCTACAGGAAGATCAACGCCGGCAATATCCAGAACAAAGGGATAGAAGTAATGTTAAACGGACGAGTGCTGGATAATCCCAAAAGCATTTCCTGGGATATGACGGTGAACTACTCTGTGAACGACAACACCGTTAAGGAACTGACTAATGATGTGAAGCTGTACTCCCTGGGCGGTTACGACGACGTACAGGTATATGCAGAAACCGGCAAAAAGTTCGGTGAGATCTATGGTACCGCCTTCCAGCGCGTAACAGATGCCAGCAGCCCTTACTTCGGTAAGATCATCGTAAACGGCAATGGCCTTCCCCTGGCTACGCAGAACAAGGTAAGACTGGGCAACCAGCAGGCCAGCGGCTTATTGGGTGTAGGTAACACCTTCTACTGGAAAAGCCTTTCCCTGGGCTTCCAGGTAGATGCCCGCTTTGGTGGTAAAATGTTCTCCGGAACATTGATCTCCATGCAAAGGGCCGGTACTGCTGCTGAAACAGTAGTGAATGGCAAACGTGAGAATTTCATCGTAGATGGCGCCGTGTATAATACAGACACCAAAACCTACGAACAGAATACCGTGGCGGTATCTGCACAGGATTACTGGATGAACAGCATTGGTGCAACCAATGTTGGTATTGTAGAAGCTAACCTGTACGATGCATCCAACATCCGTCTGCGTAATGTGCAGCTGAGCTACTCCCTGCCGGCCAAACTGCTGTCCCGCACACCGGTTCAGCGCGCCAGCATTGGTTTCTCCTGCAACAACGTATGGCTAATATCCAGCCATCTGAAAGGTATTGACCCGGAATCTGTTTTTGCAACCAACACCAACGCCACGGGTTTTGAGAATGGCAGCGCGCCTACCACCCGTACTTTCCTGTTTAATTTATCCGTTAGTTTCTAATTGCTGAAAAAGGACATTTATGAAAAATATTATAAAGAGCACATTTGTACTGTTTGCAGCCAGCCTGCTGGTACAATCCTGCTCAAAGTTTGAAGAGATCAACAGAGATCCGAAGTCTGCCAATGAAGCGCAGGTAGAGGTGGAATATGCATTGAATGGTTCTATCATTGGTGCGCAAATGAACCCTGATGTAGCCGAACGTTCCTTTGTATTATACTGGAAAACCGGCGGCCGCCAGCATCGCCAGGGCGGCTTATCCAGCGGTGGTTACGATGACGGCTGGACCACGGCCTATTACAATTCCGTATCCGGCTGGCTGAATGGGGTGAACCTGGCAGTGGAGCTGGCTACCAAAAGGATCGGTACTGGTGCAGAAAAGCCTTACACCAAGAACCTGCTGCAGGTAAGCCGCATCTGGCGCGCCTACCTGTTAAGCGAAATGTCCGACAACTTTGGGCCTATTCCTATTAAAGCATTCCAGGGCGTGAACCCTGAGTTTGTTAGTGTTAAGGACGTGTACTATTACTTACTGCAGGAGCTGAAAGAATCTGTAGCCGCTATTGACGAAAGCGTGGTGAATACAGATGAAGTAAAGAAATATGATCCTGCATTTGCTTTTGACTATAACAAATGGAAACGTTATGGCAACTCCCTGCGTATGCGTTTGGCTATGCGTTTGTCTGAAGTAGATCCCGGCAAAGCAAAAACAGAGTTTGAGGAAGCGGCTAATTCAGGATTGCTGCTAACAGAATCATCACAGATCTTTAAAGTACAGGAAAAACCGGGATGGGACGACCTGACCGGCGTAATGAGCCGTGAATGGAATGCCCAGCTGGTATCTGCTACGCTGAATAACCTGTACATTAACTTAGGCGGTATTCCGTCTGCAGATCAGCTGCCGGATTCCCTGAAATCGCACATTAAGCCTGCAAACTGGGCAGGGCTGCGGTTCTTAAACCATTTCTCCCAGCGCACCAATGAACCCATGGCTGGTTTTTGGTTTGATGGTTTACAGAACACCATTGACCCACGGGCTTACAAAACCTTCATTATTCCCGGCCAGTTCAACAACCCGGATTTTTGCGCGTATCCTTCTTACACCAGCGATGCCAGGAACACCGTACGCAGCCTGGATGACTTTGGCAATGTAAATGCCGCTTATACCTGGAATGCAACGACTACCGGTGACTGGGGTACGAAAGGTGCAAAAAATAAAATGTTCACCTATGAAGGCACTAACCCGCGCCTGGCGCTGCGCTTCCGTAACAGCACCGCACAACGCATCTTCTTTGCACCCTGGGAAACTTACTTCCTGCTGGCAGAAGGCAGTGTAAGAGGCTGGACCACTCCTATGACTGCGCAGGCAGCATATGAAGCCGGTATCGGCAGCAGCTTTGAATATTGGGGCGTGAGCCAGTTCCTGGGCGCTTACCTGGCTTCGCAGGCTTATAACAATGACGGTACTTCCGTAAGCTGGACCCACACCGTGGAGCCAGGCGCTACGCATACCATGAACTACAAGGATGGTTATACCGG
>NZ_DATCRF010000186.1:0-12512 GCF_036569125.1 Chitinophaga sp.
GCACAGGGCATACTGTACACTGGTATCCGTAGTAGGGATCTTATGAATAATGCCTTTATCAATAAAAGCCTGCAGGGTACGGTAAATGGTAACCCGGTCAAAGGCCTGCCCCGCCAGCTTTTTCTCAAAATCACTGTGTTCCAGCGCACCATTGCTTTTCATGAACAGCTCCAGTATTTTTACCCGGGTATCGGTTACGCTCAAATGGCTGCTCCGTAATATATCGCTGATCTGATCTTTCGTATTTTTCATGATGATGAAAAATTAAATTACAACAACTACTCTTTCATTAACCGGTCAATGTCATTGATCAGTTTATCCACGTCGCTCACTTTTGTTCCTTCATACAAGCCCCGTACCCGGCCTTCACCATCCACCAGGGCAAACCACTGGGTATGCACAAAATCTTCTTCACCGGCGTAGGTACCATCATCCAGCATATAACCCTGGCGCGCCAGCTTATACAGCTCTTTTTTGGTACCGGTCAGGAACCACCAGTTGCGGGCATCTGCGCCATGTTTAACAGCATAGGCTTTCAGCACCGGCACACTATCATGCTCCGGATCTACCGTATGGGAAAGAATGAGGAAGTTTGGATTATCCTTGTATTTGGCATACACCTTTTCCATGTTCTTGTTCATCTTGGGGCAAATGCCGGTACAGGTGGTAAAAAAGTACTCTGATACATATGTTTTACCCATTACATCTTTACTGGTAATGGTTTTGCCCTCCTGGTTGGTAAAAGAAAAGCCGCCTACCACATGGCCGCCCGGACCCAGCACCGGTAATTTTTCCTTTCCGAAAAAACTGCCTGTTTCATCCATGATCACATAGCCTGCATAGGTTAGGAAAGCTGCACTTAGCAGCACAAAGAAAGTTATTAAGAATACAGCCTTTTTTGACATAAATATCCCCGCTTTAATGTATGCAAAGGTACAACAAAAACATCCATTCCGGGTGGGTACAAACCGGCGGTTCATCTCTAAAGAATAACACCGGAAAATTTATTTGCAACAATGTTGCAAATAAATATGTAGCTTTGCCGGAGTGCTGAAAGAGATGTGCGGTTAACGGTAAAATTGATTGCGGCCCGCTGTGCGCCGCTGCAGGGATGCTTTTGCCCGTGATATAATTTGAATGATATGCCTGAGAAGTTATTGCGAAAACTGAACCTGGATGTAATAGGCATTGGCGCCTCTTTGCTTTGTGCAATACACTGTGCGCTGTTGCCGGTGCTGATTACCCTGCTGCCACTGCTGGGTTTACAGCTGCTGGAAAATGAAAAGCTGGAGTACGGGTTAATGGCCTGCACATTGCTGATCGGTTGCCTGGCATTGTTCAGGGGATACCGTTACCAGCACCGGCAGCTGCTGCCGCTGTTATTGTTCCTGACTGGTTTTGCAGGCCTGCTGCTGGGCCATTATGCAATGCCGCCTGTATGGCAGCCCGTTGTTATTACCGCAGGCGCTTTACTCATCATTATTGCACACATATGGAACCTGCATAAGTGCAGGCATTAATACACCCACACACATATTGCCATGAAAAAATTACCCGTGACGGTACTGAGCGGCTTTTTAGGCGCCGGTAAAACCACGCTGCTTAACCATGTGCTGCACAACCGCGAAAATTTACGTGTAGCCGTTATAGTGAATGATATGAGCGAGGTGAATATAGATGCGCAGCTGGTTAAAAATGAGCAGGTATTACACCATACGGAGGAGCAGCTGGTGGAAATGAGCAACGGCTGCATTTGCTGCACCCTGCGGGAAGATCTGCTGCGCGAAGTAGCTGCCCTGGCGGAACAACAGCGCTTTGATTATTTGCTTATAGAATCCAGCGGGATCTCTGAACCCCTGCCGGTAGCGCAAACTTTCTGTTACCAGGATGAGCATAATAACATTGACCTGAGCCGGGTAAGCCGCCTGGATACCCTGGTAACGGTGGTAGATGCCTATAACTTCAGCAGGGATTATGACAGCACCGCTTTGCTGCAGGAACGCGGTTTAACAGCCGATATGCAGGACCAGCGCACGATTGTGAACCTGTTAACAGAACAAATAGAATTTGCCAACGTAATAGTGCTGAACAAGTGCGACCTGGTAACATCCCGGATGCTCAGCACCCTGAAAGCCTTGCTGCGCAAGCTAAATGCAGAAGCACGGATCATAGAAAGCATTAAGGGCGCCATACCCCTGCATGAAATACTGAACACCGGCTTATTTGATTTTGAACGTACTTCTCAAAGCGCCGGCTGGATAGCGGAGCTGGAAGCGGTGCACACGCCGGAAACAGAAGAATATGGCATCAGCTCTTTTGTGTATCGCAGCCGGGAACCTTTTCATCCTGAACGGCTATGGCGTTATATAAATGAAGCATGGGAGGGCAACATTTTACGCAGCAAGGGTTTACTATGGCTGGCCTCCCGCCCGGAGACAGCAGTGAACTGGAGCCAGGCCGGCGCCTCCCTGCGGGCCGATAAAGCAGGGTTCTGGTGGTGCGCTATTCCCAAAGCGCAGTGGCAGATGGATACGGCAGCCTATGAATTACTGCGCAGCCGCTGGCACCCGCAATTTGCAGACCGGTATAATGAAATAGTGATCATAGGCCAGGAGCTGGACCCCGCCCGTATTACCCGGGAGCTGGATGCCTGCTGCTGTACGCCTGAAGAAGTAAAGCTGTGGCAGAACGGTTATGTGTTTAAAGATCCTTTTCCCGAATTATGACCATAAGCCATTGATCTGAAATTTAGGCTAACCTAAAAAATAATTTAGAATAGTTGTATTCATAAAACTATTTTTGCTACATAAATTGTTTCAAATGGTCAAAATTGTACGCTGCATATTTTGTTTATGCTTATTGGCTGTTGGTGTAGCCAGGGCGCAAACAGCGCCTCCCGGCCGGCTAAAAGGCGCTGTGCTGGCGGATGGTAAGCCCGTACCCTATGCCAGCATTGGCTTTGCAGACCTTAAAACCGGTACGGTAACAGATACTGCCGGCGTATATGAACTGGTCAATGTGCCTGCTGGCCGGCACCAGCTGCAGGTGAGCGCAGTAGGTTTCGTAAAACACATGCAGGCCGTACAGGTAAGAACAGGCAGCACTACCCGCCTGAATATTCAGCTGCAATCCACCGCATCCAGCCTGAATGAGGTAGTGGTAACCGGTACGCTGAAACCGGTGTCCAAAGCAGAAAGCCCGGTACCGGTAGATGTGTTTACGCCGTTGTTCTTCCGCAAGAACCCTACGCCCAGCTTGTTTGATGCCCTGCAGAACGTTAATGGTGTGCGGCCGCAGCTGAACTGTAATGTGTGTAATACCGGCGATATTCATATTAACGGGCTGGAAGGCCCTTACACCATGGTAATGATAGACGGGATGCCGATCGTAAGCGCGCTTTCTACGGTGTATGGTTTATCCGGTATTCCCAATAGCCTGGTGGAAAGGGTGGAGATCGTAAAGGGCCCGGCATCTACCTTATATGGTTCTGAAGCCGTGGCGGGGTTGATCAATATTATCACCAAAGACCCGGCCCGTGCGCCTTTGCTTACGGCCGATGTGTTCAGCACCAGCTGGCAGGAGCATAATGTGGACCTGGGTTTGCGCATTAACGCCGGTAAAAGTAAATCGCTGTTAGGCATTAATTATTATAACTATCAGCACCCGATAGATAATAACGGAGATGGGTTTACCGATGTAACGCTGCAGCACCGCATTTCTGTATTCAACAAATGGACCTTTGCCCGGAAACAGCAGCGGGTGGCCTCCCTGGCAGCGCGGTATTATTATGAAGACCGCTGGGGTGGGCAAATGCAATGGAACCCACACTGGCGCGGTACAGACAGCGTGTATGGGGAAAGCATCCGCACCAACCGCCTGGAAGTGATAGGCGCTTACCAGCTGCCTGTAAAGGAAAAGGTCATGTTGCAATATTCCTTTAATGTGCATGATCAGAACTCCGCTTACGGCAAAACCTGGTTCCTGGCCAATCAGAAAATAGCCTTTGCACAGCTTACCTGGGATAAACAATTGGGCCGGCATAACCTGTTAACGGGTATCCCTTTCCGTTATACCTATTATGATGATAATACCGTGACCACGGAAAAACCAACAGATCATGGTCCGGCTAATAACCCCAACCATACTTACCTGCCGGGTGTTTTTGTGCAGGATGAAGTAAAGCTGCATGCGAAACATACGCTGCTGATGGGTATGCGTTATGATTACAACTCCATTCATGGCAACATCCTCACACCACGGATGGCTTATAAATGGGCGCCTAATGAGCAGAATGTGCTGCGCTTTAATGTAGGCACAGGTTACCGCGTAGTATCTGTATTCACAGAAGATCATGCTGCGCTTACCGGTGCGCGGCAGGTTAAGATCACCGAAGATCTGAAACCGGAAAAAAGCTGGAACGTGAACCTGAACTATGTAAAAAAGGTGAACCTGAACAATGTGTACCTGGGGCTGGATATGGCTGCTTTTTACACGCGGTTTAGCAATAAGATCATACCGGATTATACCACCAGCCAGGATGCCATTATTTACAGCAACCTGGATGGTTACGCCATATCCCGCGGTTTAAGCCTGAATACAGATATTGCCTTTTCTTTTCCGTTAAAGATCCTGGCCGGTGCAACCTATATGGATGTGTATACGGTACAGCAGCAGAACGGGCAAACCGTTAGAGAGCGGCCTATGCTTACAGAAAAGTTAACCGGCACCTGGACGGTTTCCTATAGCCTTGCCCGTTTGGGTGTTAATATTGATTATACCGGCAACCTGTACGGCCCTATGCGCCTGCCTTTGCAGAACAGCCTGGACCCGCGGCCTGCCAACTCACCGGTATGGAGCCTGCAAAATATTCAACTGACTAAAAAATGCGGCACCGCCTGGGAAATATATGGCGGCGTAAAGAACCTGCTGAACTTCAGGCCTGATAAAGATGCCATTGCCCGGCCATTTGACCCCTTTAATAAAAAGGTGGTATTTGACCCGCAGGGGAATGTGGTGCCTACCGCGGAGAACCCCTATGCGCTTACCTTTGACACCAGCTATGTGTATGCATCCAACCAGGGGATCCGGGGATTTTTAGGTGTGCGGTGGACGGTGGGAAAGTAATTCGTAATTTTAGTCATGCGCTTTTTAATACCATTGGCGTTCTCCCTTTGCCTCGCACACCCTGCCTTCGCCCAGGTGCGCTATACTACTTTTGAAAAGCTGGATAGTGCGGTGCAGGCAGCCCCGCGTAAAACGTTTGTATTTATTCATACCAGCTGGTGCGCATACTGCAACATGATGGAGCATACTACCCTGCAGGACAAGCCGGTGGTGCAGCTGCTAAATAGCTGCTTTTACAGCATATCGCTGGATGCGGAGCAAAAGCAATCCATCTTATTTAAAGGAAAAACCTATGCCTTTGAGCCGCAGGGGGTAAGCAGCGGGCAGCATCAGCTGGCAGCATTATTAATGAAGGGAGAGAAGGCGGCCTTATATCCGTCTTTTGTACTGCTGGATGAGCAGTACCGTATTATTTACCGTTACGGCGGGTATGTGAGCAGTAAACAATTGCTGCATTTATTACAAAGGGCCTGTGCCGGGCAAAAAGATATTACGGTGCTTCCGCAGCCGGATTCAGTAAAATGAGCATCATATATTTTGCTCCCATACTGCCAACTGCCCACTAACAACTGCCAACTATAACTTCAACCCCAGCTTAAGTCCCAGCTGCAGGCTGGGCAATACACTTACCAGCTTATCGTCCTTAGCCTGTACGATGCCGTTATTGTTCTCAAAATTGTGGTAATAATAGATCTTACTGCGAACGCCCAGGCCAATGTAGGGGTCAAAGATCACTTTGCCTTTGGTGAACTGGCGCCCCAGCAGGAACTGGAGGCCATATACATCTTTACTGGCGGATTCTTTATACTTATTACCCAGGAGCTCTACCTCCTCATTGGGGTAAAATATTTTTTTAACGAACAGCACCGGTTGAAAGTAGGTACCGCCTGCGCGGGAGTTGCCATCGTAAATAGAAAATATGTACCAGCGCAGCGCGGCACGGAAACCCAGCCCCCGGCCTTCCACAAACTGTTCGGTGCTGATGTTGGGTTTCTTTTGGCCAAAATCTATCTTCTTGGCCAGGTAATAATCCGGGTAATCTGTATAAATGCCGGTAATGCCCAGCTCCAGGCTTAACTTTTCGGTGAGCTCCTGTTCAATATATACATCCAGCTCATTAATAAGGGTAGTGGGGTTTACCTTAATGTAGGTGCCGTTGCGGAAGGTACCGGCCGGCTTGCGATCCTGTGCCCATGCGGTAACAGCATAACAGCAAATGAGCAGTAAAGCAAATAGTGTACGTTTCATAAACAGCAGCAGGGGAAATTTGCGCATAATAGCTATAGCTGCAAGCTAATGGCTAACTGCTTCGTTGGTCAATAATCGTTCCACAATAACCGGGTACCAGGTATGTTCCAGCACCTGTACTTTTTTTGCCAGTGTTTCCGGCGTATCGCCCGGTACAATGCTGCAGCGCTCCTGTAAAATGGTGGCGCCGTCATCGTACTTTTCATTTACGTAATGAATGGTGATGCCGCTTTCCGGATCGCCGGCGTTGATCACTGCCTCATGCACAAAATGTCCGTACATACCTTTACCGCCATACTTTGGCAGCAGGGCCGGGTGAATATTAATAATACGGTTGGCAAATGCCTGCACCAGGTTGGCGGGTACTTTCCATAAAAAGCCAGCCAGCACCACCAGGTCTATCTGCTCCCGCTGTAACAGTTGTACATAATCATCTCCACGGAAAAAAGGATCTTTTTCAATCAGTATGGCCGGTATATTCTCCTTCTCTGCTATCCGGAAAATTCCGGCATCCGGTTTATTACACAGGATCAGGGTAACCCTGGCAATTGTTGAATCTGAAAAATGGTCTATGATCTTTTGGGCATTGCTGCCGGCACCTGAAGCAAAAATGGCAATATTTTTCAAAACGGTTGTAGTTTTTTAACCAGCGCAAAGATAGAATTACGGATCGTCAATTACGAATTTGCCGGTGCAGCTCACAATCCTATGTAGCAAAACCGTTATATGTGCATGTAGGGTTTTATGTAGGGGGGTAGAATGTCACTAGGGTTGCATACGGATTACGGAGCCTTTTTAGGAGGGAAGCATACCAGTAGCACCCGAATAAAAGTACTATGAACTACCTACTTCAAATACTCCCCGCAGCCTTTATAGGTACTGTCCTTTAGCTGCACCTCTACGGCGTAAGGGCGCATAAAACCATTTACATCATCTATACAGGCGCTGTTGCGGATGGTAAGAATGAACTCCGCCTTTTCGGTTTTGGCGGTATATACCCGCAGGGTGTCTGTATCCGGGCGGGGGCGTGGTGCGGGTACGCGTATGGAATCGCCCTGCACCGTCTGGAAGAAAATGGTTTTCTGCCGGTCCATTTCCAGGCTCCAGGCGGGGTGAATGCCTGCCGCCATAAAATCTATGCCTTCGGCAGCTTTCTGCTGCAGGCGGGCGGCATCTCCACCCTTTACCGGGCGTAATATATAATTATCTGCCAGGGCGCCGGTAATGCGCTGGCCATGTTCATTCAGCTGGTAAAGCCGGCCGTCTTCAAACAGGAATGTTTGTTTGGATTGTCCGCTGAGGGTAATGCGCACCATGGAGTCCTGTTCTATTTTCCAGGTACCGGTATCTACCATGGGGCGGTTCTGGTTGCGGTCCCGGTACACCATTAAAGTTTTGTAGTGGTTATTGTCATACAGGCTGATCTGGTAATCAATACCCGGGCAGTCGGCGCAGGGAAGCGTACCCTGGTAGCTGCCATTGGGCGTATGGGCGCCGGCGTCCGGTTGGGCCGGTGTCAGCAGGGCGCTGCTATCGGCATCCGCCGGCGCCGGCTTGTTGCCGCCGCAGGCAGTTAAGAGGATTCCCAGTATGCAGGTAAAAATGAATGTACGGTATACCATGGGGAACTTTTTTAAGCAGGTTGGTTAAAATTACATCAATTAAAAACAAAAAGTGACAAGCAAACTATGCCATTATATACAGGGGTAGCCTGCACTTATAACAAATAAATTCATTACATGATATTTATCATAAAATTTGCCCTGTAAAGTGCTTATGTATAGAAAAAACAGTTTATAGCTGCAACCAAATAATTTTTTATTTGTTGATAAATTGTCAACATTGTGTCTTATTTTTGCTGGCACTTTTAAGAAACTAAGGTCAAATCTAAACTTAATAGGCTGTGTATCGTCGTGTTTCCATTCGTATGCGTAAGCATTTTGTGAGTGTTCTTATCCTATGCGCGGGTCTTGTACTCTCGGTTTCAACAACAGTTAAAGCGGCAGATCCGGGTAAGGGTAAGGCATTATTTCAGCAGAATTGCGCATCTTGTCATAATGTACATAAGAGGGTAACCGGTCCCGCGTTGAAGGACGTTGAGGGAAGATGGTCTGATAAGAAATTATTGCACCAATGGATCCACAACTCTGCTTCCGTGTTAGCGTCAGGCGACCAGTATGCCAACGCGCTGTATAACGAATATAATAAGCAGGCCATGCCCGCTTTTCCGTCGTTTACAGATGAGGATATAGATAACATCCTCGCTTATATTTCACAGGAAGGCGCTAAAGAACCCGGAGGCGGTGCTGCCGCAGGTGCTGCAGCTGCAGCCGGTGGTGCACAGGAATCCGGTGAAGACAACAGCCTGCTGTTTGGTATCATCACCCTGATCCTGGCAGTAGTAGCCCTGATCCTGATGCAGATCAACAGCAACCTGAATAAGCTGGCTGCTGATAAAGAAGGCGTAGCTACGCCGGAACCCGTTCCCTTCTACAAGAATAAAGCTTACATCGCACTTGCTATAGTAGTATTGTTCATGGTTGGCGGTTACTTCACCATACAGGGCGCCATCGGCCTGGGCCGCCAGAAAGACTACATGCCTGAACAGCCTATTCATTACTCGCATAAAGTACACGCCGGCATTAACCAGATCAACTGTTTGTATTGCCACGCCGGTGCGGAAAAGAGCAAACACGCAATGATCCCTTCTGAAAATATCTGTATGAACTGTCACAAAGCCATCAACGAATATCATGGCCCCGACCTGTTCACTGCAGAAGGCAAGAAGATCAATGGTACTGCTGAAATTGCGAAATTATATGACTATGTAGGCTGGGATCCGCAGGCACAGAAATATACCAAACCCGGTAAACCTATTGAGTGGACCAAGATCCACAACCTGCCTGATCACGTGTACTTCAATCACTCCCAACACGTAGTAGCCGGTAAACAACAATGTCAAACCTGTCACGGAGCAATCCAGGATATGGATGAGGTACATCAGTTTGCTGACCTTTCCATGGGCTGGTGTATTAACTGCCACCGCACCACTAAAGTGCAGTTTGCAGATAATAAATACTACAGCATCTTCGAGAAGTTCCACCAGGATGTTAAAGATGGCAAAATTGACAGCGTAACCGTTGAAATGGTGGGTGGTACTGAATGTCAGAAATGCCACTACTAATATTTTAGATTTCAGATTTCATAAATCTTAGGTCAAATCGAATCTGAAATCGTAAATCTAAAATCACAAATAACAATCACGTAACTCGTAATAAATAACATGGAGCAGAAAAAGTATTGGAAAGGCCTGGAGGAGTTGCATAATACCAAAGCGCATCAGGAAATAGTGAAGAATGAGTTTGGGGAAGAGCTGCCGTTTGATGAGAGTGATAGCCTGTTAGGCGCAACAACCCCCCGCCGGGACTTCCTGAAGTACCTGGGGTTCACTACTGCTGCCGCTACCATAGCTGCCAGCTGTGAAATTCCGGTGAAGAAAGCCATCCCTTACGTAAATAAGCCGGAAGAAATTACCCCCGGCGTCCCTAACTACTATGCATCCACCTACGCTGTAGATGGAGAGTACCTGCCTATTGTAGTAAAAACCCGTGAAGGCCGCCCGATCAAAATAGAGGGCAATACCTTAAGCACTGTAACCAATGGCGCAACCACTGCCCGTGTACAGGGCGCGGTACTGGGCCTGTACGATACTGCCCGCCTGCGTTACCCTACTATCAACGGTACGGAAACTACCTGGGCTGAGCTGGATAAACAAGTAACTGCTGCTTTAGGCGCATTAAGCGGCCAGCCGGTAGTATTACTGAGCTCCACCATCTTAAGCCCTTCTACCAAAAAAGTAATTGGCGAGTTCCTGGCTAAATACCCCGGCTCCCGTCATGTAACATACGATGCAGTATCCTACTCCGGCATGCTGCTGGCTAACGAAGCTGCTTACGGTAAAAAAACACTGCCTTCCTACCATTTTGAAAATGCAAAGGTGGTGGTAAGCCTGGGCGCCGACTTCTTAGGCACCTGGTTAAACCCGGCTGAATTTTCCCAGGCTTATGGTAAAACCCGTAAGATTAGCCAGGAAAAGCCGGAAATGAGCAAACATTTCCATTTCGAAAGCACCATGAGCCTTACCGGCGCTAATGCTGACGAAAGATTTACCCATAAACCTTCTGAAACCGGTGCAGTAGCACTGGCCCTGTTGAGCGCATTAGGCGGTTCTGTAACAGCACCTGCCATTGCAGACAAACGTTTGGCCGACGGTATCAAAAAAGCAGCGGCAGCATTACAGGCCAGCCAGGGCAAAGCGCTGGTAGTATCCGGCTCTAATGATGTGAATGTGCAGCTGATCGTAAACGCCATCAATAACCAGATAGGCGCTAACGGTACTACCATTGACTGGGCTACCACTTCCAACTACCGCCAGGGTATTGATAGTGACATGGTGCAGCTGGTAACTGACCTGAATGCCGGCAGCATCGGTGCTTTGCTGGTATTTGGCGTAAACCCTGTATATGATTACTTCGACGGTAAGAAGTTTGCCGACGGTTTAAAGAAAGCTAAGCTCACTGTTACTTTCAACGACCGTAAGGACGAAACTTCTGAACTGTGCAAATATGCCGCTCCTGATCATCACTTCCTGGAAAGCTGGGGTGATGCAGAAGGTAAAACCGGCTACTACAGCTTTACACAGCCTACGATAGCTCCCCTGTTCAAAACCCGTGCATTTGAAGATACCCTGCTCTCCTGGAGCGGTAACACCGCTACCAACTGGGTAAGCTATCTGAAAAATGAGTGGATGAGCAAGCTGGGCGGACAGGAAGCCTGGGATAAAACCCTGCAGGATGGTGTAATAGAACCCACTACCGCCCCTGCTTTGGCAGGCGCCACCTTTGCAGGTGATATTGCCTACGCAGCCTCCAAGATCAACAGCGCTAAAAAAGGCGGTGAAATAGAGCTGGTGCTGTATGAAAAAGTAGCTATCGGTAACGGTAAGCTGGCAAACAACCCCTGGTTACAGGAAATGCCGGATCCTATTACCCGCGCTACCTGGGACAACTACGCCTGTATCTCCAACTCACGTGCTAAAAAGTACAAAGAGGAGCTGGGCGATGATTACGAAATCCATGCCGGTAAACAGGTATTGAAAATAACCGCTAACGGTAAAACTGTTGAGCTGCCCTTACTGATCGTTCCCGGTATTCACCCTGACGTAATTGCGATTGCCGTAGGTTATGGCCGTAACATGAACGCAGGTAAAGCAGCCGGTGAAGTTGGTAAGAACGCTTATCCGTTTGTAAGCTATAACGGTCAAACCTTTGATTACTTTTCACCTGCCGTTACCATAGAAGATGCCGGCAAAAAGTATGATGTTGGCTTAACCCAGACACACAACAGCTACGAAGGCCGTCCCATTATCAAAGAAACCACGCTGCAGGAGTTCATCAAGAACCCGAAAGCTGTGAATGAGGACCGTGAAGAGCTGAACAAATATGGTAAAGATTTCCGCGCAGACGCTACTTTATATCCCAACCACCCTTACCCGGGTATCAAGTGGGGCATGTCTATTGACCTGAACACCTGCTTTGGCTGCGGCGCCTGTACCATAGCCTGCCAGGCCGAGAACAACGTTTCCGTAGTAGGTAAGGAGCAGGTGATCAAGGCGCATGAAATGCACTGGATCCGCATTGACCGTTACTTCAGTGGTGATGAAAATAATCCGGAAGTAGTGTTCCAGCCTATGCTGTGCCAGCACTGCGATAACGCTCCCTGTGAGAACGTTTGCCCGGTAGCTGCTACCAACCACAGTTCGGAAGGTATTAACCAGATGGCGTATAACCGTTGTATCGGTACCCGTTACTGCGCTAACAACTGCCCGTATAAAGTACGCCGCTTTAACTGGAGGGACTGGAATGGTGCAGATAGCTTTGAGAACAACCTGTACGATGTTTCCGATATGAACGATAACCTGACCCGTATGGTGCTGAACCCTGATGTGGTAGTACGCAGCCGCGGTGTGATGGAAAAATGTTCCTTCTGCGTACAACGCCTGCAGGATGCCAAGCTGGCTGCCAAGAAAGCTGGTCGCCCTGTGAAGGATGGTGAGGCTAAAACTGCCTGCCAGCAAGCTT
>NZ_DATCRF010000187.1:0-5002 GCF_036569125.1 Chitinophaga sp.
AATAGCGACAATATAGCGGGCATACTGCGTCAGCGCTGTTATTTACCCAGCGCTTCCCGCACGGCCGGGGCTATTTTTTTCCCAAAGAGCTCAATGGCATGTAATACTTTATCGTGTGTAATATAACCCTTTACCAGCTGCGCCAGGAAACGGGTATTATTGAACAGCTGATGCTGGTACAGCAGCTTATCAATGATCTCCTGCACACTGCCTACAAACAGCGGTCCTTCCGGCATGCGCAGGTATTCAAACTGCTCCCTTGTAAGTGGCGACCAGCCACGCTCTTTACCCACGCGGTTCATGAGCACCTGGTAAGAGGGGAAGAATTCATCTGCTGCCTGGTCCGAACTGTCGGCTACATAAAACTGGGAATTGATGGCCAGCGGCAGCTTTGCAGGATCATGACCCGCGGTTTGGGCCGACTGCCGGTATAAATTGATCAGTTGTACATACTGGCTGGGGCGGCCTCCTAAAATGGCCAGTGTTAAAGGCAAATTGAGCCTGCCTGCCCGTACTGCAGATGCCGGCGTACCGCCTATGGCCAGCCAGATGGGCAAAGCCGCCTGGTAAGGTCTTGGATAAACCCCGCGGTTACTCACAGGCGCCCTGAACTTTCCTTTCCAGGTGAGTGTTTCCTGCTGGTTGATCTGTAACAGCATGTTCAGCTTTTCCTCAAACAAAGCATCGTAATCTGCCAGGTTGTAACCGAACAGGGGATAAGATTCTGTGAAAGAGCCACGGCCGGCCAGGATCTCTACCCGTCCGCCGGAAAGCAGGTCAACAGTGGCGAACTGCTGAAAGGTGCGCACCGGGTCGGCAGAGCTGAGCACAATAACGGAGCTGGTTAAACGAATATTCTTTGTAACGGTGGCAATAGCGCCCAGCACTACTTCCGGGGCCGATATAACAAAATCGGGCCGGTGATGCTCCCCTACGGCAAACACATCCAGCCCAACGGCATCGGCAAGCTTGGCTTCTTCAATAATTTCCTGCATGCGCAGGTAGGATTGTTCGGCCTTACCTGCTACGCCCTCCGGCTGTACTTCTCCAAATGTGCTGATCCCCAGTTCCATAAAATAGACGTTTTTTTATCCGCCTACAATTTAAGGCAATACTGCGAGATACCAGCCAAACGCGACGCGGCGCTGCGTCATTACGCCTGTTCCCACTCAGAATACCGGGTTTCTTCCGGCACATCTGTGCTGCTTTCAAAATTCAGGGTATAGCCATCCGGATCATACAGGTTAATAACCCACATATTATTTCCTACAAACGGCTCAGTAGTGCTGATGCCATTGGCAACAAACTCGTGGTACAGGGCCAGGGCATCTTCACAAATAAAACAAATGGATACGCCCACGCCCAGCTTGCCTTCGGGCGTCCAGGCATCAGGCCCTTCCGTATGATACTCCTGTAACATAAGCGCGGCGCCTTCCCGCTGCACGCAGCACCATTCTATTTTTCCGCGGGGCTCCCACCTGGCAATGATCTCAAAGCCAAGTCCCTCTACATAAAAGCGGATGGAGGCCTCCATATTTGCTACTGCAAAAAAAGGAACGGCCTGCTGAATATTTTTGGGTGGTAGATATTCTTGCATTGTTTAAAACATTTGGGAGTTATGCTGGTCTTATGTTCCAGCTAAACGTTGCATGGCAGGTTTAATCTTTTTAAATGGTTAATAAGGCTGAAGGTCTAAGAACAGGCTAATGGGCTTAACTGAAAATCGTATTACCACTGTTAATTTACTAAATAGGGCGGCCATTTCAATGCATCCTGCCATAAAAAGGGAACATCATCAAAAAAATTAATACGGAACCGCTTCCCCATTTTATCGTGACCGGGGGATGCTCCTATAAAAAAGCCCCCCGGAACTATTCCGGGAGGGCTTTTATGTTCCTGCGCCAACAGGTAACTATTGCACTTTCACAAAGCGTTTTGTGATCTTTTGTGTTTTTTGAGTGAACAGCAATGTATACACGCCCGGGGGTAAGGCAGCAATGTTCACCGTACGCGCAGCTGCATTGGTGCGCATTACAATGTTACCGCTGCTGTTCAGGATGTATATGATACCGCCCGACAGATCATATTTAGATTGCAGCTTCAGCTCACTCACCGCCGGGTTGGGATATACTTCCAGGCTTATAGCCGCTGCGTCAGGCCACAGCTTACTGGGGTTACTAATGGACAAGGCCGGCGTGCTGCCGCTGCGGGCCAATGCGTTGGCAGGCACCTGTTCCAGCTGCCATTGGGCGCTTTGCCAAACAGGATACATCATGCCATGCTGCGCGTAACCCTTCAGGTTCTCTATATGAATATAATCGTTTGAAGGGCCTGCGTTGCGGATCCGTACGTAGCCATCACCGGTGTTTTCCAGGGCCCAGCGGGAGCTGAGCGTACCGAATGTGCGGGTGGTAACTTCCACATAATCCAGCGCGTGCTCAATGTTTATGTACTCGCCGGTAGCACGGTTCTTAATTTCCACATATCCGCCGCTTACATTTTCCAGCGACCACTGGTAGCTATTATCTGTAGCTGAAGGGGAAGCAGCATAATTCGCCTGCGCACCGCCATCATTCAGATAAGTGTTTTGCCAGCGGTTCTTAATACGGTAATAGGTGGTGCTGCCCTGGGTAACGGTTACCGCGCAGGTAGCTGTTTTCCCCTGGTCGGCCGTAGTAACGGTAATAGTTGCAGTACCCACTGCCACCGCGGTTACCAGCCCGGCTGCATTAACGGTAGCAACGCTGGTGTTGCCGGAGCTCCAGCTAACGTTGGTATTAGAGGCATTGGCTGGCAGCACATTTGCGACCAGCTGCTGTGTAGCGCCGGCGCCAATACTGGCTGTAACGGGCGATACGCTTACACCTGTTACCGGCACATTGGTAGCATTACAGTTGGTTAAATATACGGTGCCGAATACACGCGGATCCTGGAAGGCCGTGGTGGTAGTAGCAAAGGTTGCCAGCTGCGCATCGCGGGCGCCGCCATTATCATCATTATCCAGCTGCACATCCAGGCCAATAGGTTTGCCCAGGGCCGCGGTGGCGCCAATAGTGCTCCATGGAATAGCTACTTCCACATTATAGCCGGTGGAGGTTGCGTACTGGCTAAAAGTAATGCCCGTGGTGCGGGTTACAGAATTACCACCTGCATGCAGCGTGTTATCATTGTAGCGGAAGCCCAGCTGAAAATCATTGGCGCCATCATAAGTAGCTGTTTTGCTGTTATCGCCATCAATGAAAATTTCTACCACATCATCTTCCCACCAGCTGCCGCCGGAATCATTGATCTTAGTGGCATCATTTACCTGCACCAATACATACAGGTTAGTGTTATCGTACATGGCGCGCCACTGCCCGCCGTAGCCGGCCGAGACACCACCTAATACAACATTGCCAATACTCTTAACAGGTGCGGCAGACCATGCGCCGTCAATGGTTTGATCAATAACCGGGGCGCTGCCTGTAACCCGCGCAACAGTAGGCGCCGTACAGGGCGGCAGATCATTATCCGTAATGGTGATCACTGCGGTAGTATCATTACCCAGCTGATAACCGGTACCTGTTTTGAGTGTTAAGCGTAAGGTTTCCGGTCCTTCAAAACTATTATCATCTACCGGCGTAATGGTAATGGTTTGCGCTAGTGTAGAAGGCGATAAAGTTACAGAGCCTGTTAACGCCGGGCTGGCCGTGTAATCGGCAGCAACAGCCGTACCGCTGATCGTGTAATTCACCGTTACGGTTTGCGTAATGGCCGATGCACTTATCCGGAAAGTACCGGTATTATTACCTTCCCCGGCATCTGCATCTGTAGCGGTAATATTTACAGCAGGCGTTACCGTTACCTTGCGGGTGGCGGTAAAGCTGCCACTTTGTGTTGTTACGGTAATGGTGGCAGCGCCCAAACCTACGGCTGTTACCTTGCCATTCGCATCTACCGTTACGGCGGCTGTGTTGGAGGAGGTCCAGCTGAGGTTCTTATTGGTAGCATCTACCGGTATAATATTCGCTTTCAGCTGAAAGCTGCTGCCCGTGGCTATGGTAGTATCTGTAGCCGGCACCAGCACTACGCCGGTTACGGGAATATTCACATCCCGTATAATGAGCTTAAAATTCGTATTGCGGTTCAGGGAAGTGCCGGATTCCGCATTCCTTACGGTAAGATTGTTGAACACCGCAGAATCTGAATTGGCCTGCGCATAAATACCAAAGCCGCCGTAAACATCGGAAGGTACATCGCGCACCACAGGATCCAGGCCGGTGCCGTCTATCAGCGTGTTGTTGAAAATAAGATGATGGTAATTATTGCCATACAGCTGCACCGCATCGCGCTGCGAGTTCAGGATGGTGGTGTTATCAAACTGTATGTTAAACACACCGGTTTGCGCGTAGAACTCAATGGCGCCTCTTTTCTGGTTCCAGAGGTCATTGCTGGTGCCGCAGCCAATGATGGTATTTTCCGCTACCTTAATTACATCACCGGGATACTTAAAAGTAAAGCCGGCAAAGTCGTTGGTAAAACGGATGCCCGAGCCGCCTACTCCATCTTTAATGAGGTTGTGGTTAATGTCGTGCCCTGTACCGCCGAAAATGGCAATGCTACCCGCCCGCCAGTTGTTTTCAATGGTGTTATTGCGGAAGGTGTTGTTCACGCCCATCACATTGTTGGAGGCATCTGTGGAAGGCCACACGGCCAAACCATCATCGCCGTTATTCCGCACGCTCGACTGCTCCACAGTGGAGTTGGAAGTGCCCTGCGAAAAGTTCACACCATCTGCATAGTTATTGCGGATGCGGCATTTGGAGATCATCATGTTGGTGGTTACATCTATCGGGTACGGGGGATCGTAACCACCGATCCAGAAACCGCATTCAAAGTGCTCCACCCAAATATCATGCACATAGGATCCCGCGCCATAGGTGCCCATAAAACCTTTGTACACCTTATACATTTGCCCCAGCGGGTTAGGCTCTCCGCCATATACCAGGCGGGCGTTGTTGGC
>NZ_DATCRF010000188.1:0-4724 GCF_036569125.1 Chitinophaga sp.
CCTTATTCCAGGCTAACTGCAGCTCCTGCCACAAACCTTATGAAAAGCTGGTTGGCCCGCCCATGACCGAAATGGTGAGCATTTACCATGATAACGAAGCAGGGCTTAAAAGCTGGATCAAGGCTCCCGGTAAAAAACGCCCGGGATATCCTCAGATGCCCGGCTTCCCGCAGCTATCTGAAACGGATCTGGGAGAGCTGACAAAATATATTCTTTCAATTAAATAGCTATCATATGTGGACCACCATCTTTATCATTGCGATCATACTGCTCATTTTCATCATTCTCAGGCAGCTGATCATCAGCAGCACTACCATCCAGCTCTTATCAAAAGAACCTTCCCTGTTACAGGATAAAGCTAAAGAAGAGGATGAATATTTATTTGTCAGGGGACTCTATTGAACTTTAAGTTTCACGCAGCATATTGAGGGCCACATGGATGAAATAATGTGCGTGGCTTTCGGCCTCATTCATAACGATCAATTCCGGGCATGTTGATGAAGTCCTGGAAACTTCAGCCGTTAACTATACGGCAGGGTGAAATAGAATGTAGCCCCTTTACCAGGCACGCTTTCAACCCCTATCGTTCCCATGTGCTGATGAATGATCGCTGCAGAAATATATAACCCAAGGCCGAATCCTTCGCGCTTCTGGGCCTTACCGGCCACCCGGTAGTACCGGTCAAACAGATATGGCTGCGCTTCTTCCGGAATACCCGGTCCCGTGTCCTGTACCCTCACCATCACTCCTTCCAGTTTGTCTTCTGTACTGATAAGGATCTCACCTTCCGGAGGGGAATACTTTATAGCATTGGACACGAAGTTAGTGACCACCTGGATGATCCTGTCCCGGTCCGCATGCACAAGTGCTATAGCCGCAGGTTCCCAGCGGATGCGGTGGCTGTGGGCTATGCGCTGGAATGGCTCGATCTGTTCGCTGATGGCACTGTTCAGATCAAAGGTTTCCGGATACAACCGCATTTTTCCTTCTGAGAGTGTGCTGGAATCCAGCAACATCTGAAGCAGCTTGATCAATCTATCAACTTGCCTATTGATCTTATTAAGGATAATCAGGCTTTCGGCCGCATTGGATTCCAGCAGCATTTCATGCAGCACCTCGGTATAAGTTTTTATCCCTGTTACGGGCGTTTTCAGCTCGTGGCTCGCCAAACTGATAAAATCATCTTTTTGCTTTTCCAGCAGCTTGCGGGATGTAATGTCATAGATAACACCGATCATCCGGGTTGGATGGTCACCTTCCTGCGCAATAATTCTGCCGTAGGTATTCACCCATCTGATCTCCCGGTTATCCGCCCGCACGATGCGGTATTCCGCCTGAAATATCATTAGCCCCTGCAACGCGGTATTCAATTGACCACGAACGGTATCCTGATCAGGCTGATAGATGAGGGAAAATAAAAGACCGGGGGATACCTGCTCTGCGTCAGCAGCCAGTCCAAACAACAGCCTTACTGTTTCGCTTATATCCACGGTATCCGCGCGGATGTCCCAGATCCATTCCCCCATCTCGGCCGACCGGACCGCCAGGCTTTTTCTTTCCTCAGCCAGCAGCAGCGCTTCTTCAGCCATCTTGCGGTCAGTGATGTTCCTTGCAATCTTTACATAGCCGTTTACCGGACCTTCCGTAAGCGGCGTCATAACCCCGCTCATGAAAAACCGCGCACCTTCTTTATGTAAGTGCCAGCGCTCGTCCACAGATCTTCCCGTAGTTCTTGCCACTTCGATCTCTACCATAGGGATACCGCCATGCCGGTCTTCAGGTGTGAATATAATTTCGGTGTGCAGGCCAACCGCTTCCTGCCGGCTGTAGCCAAACATCTTTTCGGCGCCTGAGCTCCAATCGAGAATAATGCCCTGCGGGTCAAGGGTGATGATAGCAAAATCAATAGCGGCCTCAATGATAGCGCGTAACCGGCTCTCCGAAGCAGCAAGCGCTTCCCTTGCCCTGTTGAGTTCTGTTACGTCCCTGGCCACAGTAGAAACACCGATAACCCGGAGCTCTGTATCAAGTACGGGCGACAGGGTGATCTCCAGCTCCAGGTTCTGGCCACCTTTGTGCAGGCGCAGTGTATGATAGACCGGAACCGTCTGTCCCGCGCGGATGGCATCGATACTTTGGCGTAGCGGTTCGAAGTCTTTCGGAAACATAACCATGTGCAGTGACCTGCCGATGGCTTCGGTGGCAGGATAACCATACAACCGCTCCGCCGACTTGTTCCAGCTCGTAATAATGCCTTCCAGGCTGATCGTAACAACAGAATCCTGCAGCGTATCAATAATAGAAGCGAGGAAAAATCTCGCCTGATCGTCCTGTATCAGCTGGTTGCCGGAAATATCTTGTTGGTATTCACTCATAAGGTAAGTTAAACAATAAAAAATGTGGCTATTAGCCGGTTATTTTGTAAGCACGCTTTGCAGTATTGACACTAACTCCTTCCTGGTAAAGGGTTTTGGCAGGAATGCGCTGGCGCCTGCTTCTTCAGAGGCAGCCTTTATACCAGCGTTGGCTGACATGATCACTACAGGTATTTCCCGGGTAACCGGGCCGGCCTTTAATTCCCGGCACAGGTCAAGTCCGTCTTCCTGGTCCAGCTGCCGGTCTATCAGGTATACATCCGGCGGAGGGCCTTCCCTCCTTTTAAAGGCTGAAATATTCAGCCACGTGCTTACATCATACCCTGCAAGTTTCAGTAACATTACTAATGCGTCATTCAAATCATTATCATCTTCGATCACGAAGACCTGCTTCGGCTGTTCCATATTCTGTTTAGCAATAGACGACTATAATTGGGCCATAATTATTCCGGCCCCCCAAACGCACAAACGGGCGCCGGAGTGCATAACATGGTTGATGTATTAGCAGCCATTGGAGACCGTGCATGCTAAAGCGCAACTTTTGCAATGATGCCGTTCCCTTTCTTATTGCCTTCGCTTGATATAAAAAGTTCATTTGAAGAACTGATAAACATCCCTTCCGGCTGGGGAAAGTCTTTCCGGTCAAGCTGAAATGCACGTTTTATGTTGCCGGTCTTGTCTAAAATGAACAGCCTTGAAGAGGGACCATCCAGCACATAAAACTCACCTGTTGACTGGTTGATGATTATCTCAGATGGCTTTATTTCTGACGCCTGCTTCTTTCCCCTTTTATTCTTCTTCTTTTTCTTACCTTCCTGGTCACCGGCAGCAGCGCCGCCGGACTCTGCTGAATTATACCCGGCCGAAAACGTTAACACCGGCTCTGTAGACATTTTCCGGGAACTAAGATCAAAGCTGTATATACCCTTCTTATCCTTTTGGGTAAGATCCTTTTCCTTAACAGCAATAAGCAAACGATTATTAGGCCTGTCATAAAATAAAGATTCAGCATCATTTTCTGCGCTTAATGGCAGATCATAGGTTTTCACTGATGCCTTGCCCTTTTGGGAGTCAACTTCATACAGGAAGCCATCGCTTCTTAACACATAATAAGTGTTGCCGGCCAACGCAAGTCCTTCATAGTCGCCGCTGCCGGCAAAAGGAATCTTGTTCTCCACCGACCTACTTACCAGGTTGTAGATATAAATCGAACCCTCATTGTCCTGTACGCAGGCCACCCGGTTACGGTCTACCCCGATTGTAGCTGAAACTTCCAATAATTCTCCCGGCAATTCCCATTTTTCCACAATTTTCGGTTGTGGGAGGCCGGCAGGCTGCGCTGCCTGATCACAAGAAATGCTTAATGCTGCGTATAAATGCAAGTACAGATACAGTTTCATAATTGATAGCTTGAGATAAACACTCATTACTACCAAATATCGTGCTGCTTGTAATTGCTTAAATGGTATGTGTTTGCCAAATATATGCCGAAAGCGGCCGGCATGAAAAGATTTGGCGCTAAAGAGGTTATTGCAGCAGATACTGTTGAGAAATTAAAACCCTGGAAAGGCGGGCTTGATTATATGCTCTCAACGGTTCCCAATGTTATTGATGCTACAACCATTTAAGCAAATGGAATTGTTTCACCCGGAAAAATTTGAAATTATGCACAAAGACAACAAGCAATTTTCAGCCGGCGAATTGGGGCAGATTGACCATGCAGACAACCTTAAATTGCCGGAGCTTGGTTTATAAATGATAAAGAGGCCGACTAAAAAGCCGGCCTCCTTAAATCAATTTAAGATTATTCTATCGTTTCATTAGTTTGTATTTTTCCACGATTGCCTGGCCATCTCTGACCTCGATCATGTAAACTCCGGATGGCAAGGAAGTAATATTCAATGATATCCTGTTAAAGCCTTTCACAACAGATGTTTTGTTACTGTATAAATTTCTCCCGAACAAATCAAGAACATTGACTGTTACCGATTTCGAAACAGAAGCATTTAATTCAAGCCGTATAAGCCCCTCTGTGGGATTGGGGTATATTTTTCCATTAAGGGGCTTATTTTCTTTTATTGCTTCCAAAGGAGGTGCAAAAACGACCCTTGCTCCGCTGCAACCGCTGGAAGTTGTGGCCTGGGCGCTGGTAACATAAGTGCCGTTGGTGATAGTACCGCTATAAGCGGTTCCCATTTCCGCAGTGGCCGTTGACGGATTGGTGTTGTCATCCAGTGGCCAATATACAACCAGGTGGGCAATATTGGGATGGCAGCTGCCGAGCAGTTTGTCTTTCCAGGCTCCGATGGTAGCCGCTGAAAGTACGGTATCCCATACACGTACCTCATC
>NZ_DATCRF010000189.1:0-9285 GCF_036569125.1 Chitinophaga sp.
AGCAAAAAGGGTTTTCCATTTACCCGCGCTTTGCAGAACTGGACAACATAACAGGCCGCAAATGGCTGTTGCTGGACGATAGCGCCGTGGTACCCGTATTAAAAGGCCGCGGTGATTTCCTGACCCGCTCCTTACAAAAGACCCTGCATACTTTGCAGGATAACAAGAACGGCTTTTTTGTGATGGCAGAAGGCGCGCAGATAGATGCGGGCGGCCATGCCAACAATGTGCCCTATAATGTTACGGAGATGATGGATTTTGACAAGGCAATAGGCGCTGCCATGGAGTTTGCAGATAGCAATGGCGAAACACTGGTGATTGTAACAGCAGATCATGAAACCGGTGGACTGAGCCTGTTAAGCGGCGATATACAAAAGGGATATGTAAGCGGCCATTTCAGCACCAATGACCATACGGCTGTAATGGTGCCGGTTTTTGCCTATGGCCCGCATTCCCTGGACTTCCGGGGTGTATACGAGAATACAGCACTTTTTGAAAAGATCATGAAAATACTATCAGCGCGTAAGTAAACTCAGCTAATACAGACAATAAATATTGTGCTTACTGCAAAATTATTGCGGCAAGAACTCTCATCTTACACCTGCACCACAAGTACATAGCATAGAAGGGATATAACGACCAGGAACTTCGCCTCTATTTTTGACCCTTCAATTAATGCACATGATGCAATACCACGTTTCAAGTAAAACGGCGGCATATACCTCTGTGAGCAATGAGATCCCTAAACATTACCAGCAGCACCGTTTACCGGGTGCTACCTATACGGAATGCCTGCAGGGCCCTTTTGGTACTGTGCTACGGCAAATGATCGAAAATGGAGAATGGATCGTTCAGCAGGCGCAATTCTTTATATCTAAAATGGTACGTATATACCCTGTAGCCCTGGAGCCGCTGGGTGTGCTGCACTGCATGCTGTCAGGTTCAGTACCTACTGTATTAAGCGGTTTTGGCGACGTGCTGCTTCGTGAAAATGCAATACAGTTCTTTTATGTACCTGCCGGCAAAGGCAATATGGCCCTGTTTTCCAAAGGTTATTATGAATCTTTCCAGGTGGGTCTTTCAGCAAATTACCTGTCTAATTTTTCACAGAACGGCTCTGCTTTAAGTGAGCAGCTCCAGCAGCTGGAGCAGGCTGCTCCCAAAGGCAGTAATGCCGGCACCTGCCCCTTAAGCCTGCAGGCCCTGGACCAGATCGGAAAAATAAAGCATTGCGAGCTGCAGGGGCACCGCCGGAAGCTGTATTACCAGGCCCGCATCAATGACCTGATGCTGTTATACCTGCATGCCCTGGACGATCGCCAGCAGCTGGCCGTAGTGAATGGCAACCGGTATGAAAAAGAAATGCGGCAGCTGGCCAGCTATATTACAGAGAACCTGGAAAACCCGCTAATGATAGGGCAGCTGGCTGGCAAGATGGGCCTGCAGCTGCAGGTAATGGAAAAAGAGTTCAAGAAAGTGCATCAGCAAACCATTAAATCCTTCATACAGGATCAACGTATGAAAAAGGCCTGCATGCTGCTGGCAGATGGGAAAATGACCATTATTGATGTGGCATATACCGTAGGCTATTCAGATGCGGCCTATTTCGCCAACACCTTTAAAAAACAAACAGGCCTTACGCCAACTGAATACCAAAAAAGGGCAAAAGGCAGTACAGACAAGGATGTACAATGAAAACACACCGCCTGTTGGTAAAAATTACAAGTCATTCTCCTTAAATACTACAAGCAGGTAACAATTGATTTAAAGAAATTTGTTCAGGCGAAGGAAGTCACTCAAAATTACCATTAAACAAACACAGAATAATACCGTATCATTTATTACTCGTTTTTCCCTGGATCTTATTTCTCATGCTATTTGTATTGTTGAGCAAACTAATACTATCAGCCTATGCACAAAAAGCCTGTAGTTCCGCAAGGGCCTGCTGCTGATCTGAATGCCGCTACTGTATTAGGCAGCGGCGCCATTACCCCGGCCATGCAGAAAATCCTTAGTAGTATGGAACATTATAACCCATCTGCACAGGAAGCCACTGAACAGTTTTTCCGGGATGCTGTGGGAAAGCTGTTCCTGGCTGCATTAGAGCAAATGTATCATCAGCAGGAAGCCAAATAACAGCAATAACAAACGATAGGATCTTTAACCACACCAGCGCTGTCTCCCGGCCGTTGAAATTATTTCAGGGAGATCACTCATTAAAAAAGCACCCCAAACACCTGCTGTGATGGCGGGGCGGCTACAACAGCGCCAGGTAAAGCTTTTCATCTATGGAGATTTTTCCAAAAGGTACACCCACGGATGTACCCGACAGGCTAATGCCTTTCATTGCCGGCTGGGCTACGGCCAGCTATACAAAACATGATTTTGGGCACCTGCTGCTGCAGGTATTTATGTACAAACGTTACCGTATTTATATTCAGCGCTTCATTACAGAGCAGGCGGCAACTACTTATTTTCGCTGCCCCGTAGGCACGGCCGTATTACAGCTGGCTATTATGGGCCCGGTCAGCAGCAATATAAAAGGATATGGCGAAAGCACTTTGCAAACAGGCCAGTTCAATTTCTTTTACTTACCTGCAGGCCTGCACGAACTTAACCTGGGCGCAGGCGAATTTGAGCTGATCCATATTGTGCCGGACGGCCTTATGCTGGATGAGCTGGCGGCCAGCCGGGAGGATATGAAAAGAGCGCTAACCCACCTGCGCACTGCCAGTGAAGAAGGCTGCTGCCTTACACCCCGGCAAATGAATTACCGGGTACACGATGTACTTGCCAGTATGCTGCAAAGCAAGGAATCCGGCGGTAACCTGCTGGTAGAGCTTAGCACCGGCATCAGCAACCTGCTGAACCTGTACCGTAAATCCTTAAATGATGCGGAATGTATGAAACAGCTACGGGCCTCCTATTATACCGGCACACTCATTACCATGCGGGAAGAGATCCTTCTGAACCCGCATATACAGCAGCACACACTCGCCTATTTTGCCAGGAAGTATAACATGAGCCAGTCGACCCTGAAAAGATATTTTAAGGAAACCTTCCATCAAACCCTGCATGAATTTGTACGGGAGGAGTGTATGAAAAAAGCTGCCTGGATGCGGGGCAATGCTTCCCTGAGCCTGGAAGATATTGCCGATGAAGTTGGCTATGCCGATAAATCCGGCTTCCTGAAATCGTATAAAAAATACCGCCGTAATGCCTCCTGATAAGATGGCGGGTATATAAAGATGGCCCGGTAGCCCTAAAAGCGTATTTTTGCTGCATGGTATCTGTTCAAACCTATATTCCAGCTACCTTAGCACCTTTCATAAAATCGTTCTGGTGCCTGCGGGTTGATGCAGGTATTCAACAGTCGTATGTAGAAGATATTATACCGGATGGGCACCATGAGATCATTTTTCACATGGAGCCGCATAGCGCCCAAAGAAACCCGGCCCTGCAAAACTGCGGTTATGAGCCGGATGCTTTTTTTGCCGTGCAAAACCTGCACAGCTATATGCTGAAATTACAGGCAGGCGCTATGTTATACGGCATCCGCTTTTACCCGCATACGCTGGCTTTGTTATTTAATTTCCCTGCCGACCTGCTTACCGGCCAGCTGCTGCCCTTAAATGATGTACCTGCGGCAGATGCCCTGCGGCATTGTATCACGGAAAACCCTGCCCGCACCTTCGCCCGCTTTGAAAAACTGCTCACCAAACAGGTGGCCGGCCTTAATGCCGGCAAAGGATTTGATTATGTAAATGCTGCCGTGGGCTTAATATTGCAGCAGAAAGGGAATATAAAAGTAGACCGGTTAATACAGGCAACCGGCGTTTCTGTTAAACACCTGGATACCTCCTTTAAAAAATTCGTAGGGACCACCCCAAAAACGCTGTGCCACATTATTAAGCTCAATTACTTTATCCATTACCGGGAACAACATCCGGATAAAAGCCTTACTGACTGCACCTATGAGGCCAATTTTTATGACCAGTCGCACCTGATAAAATAATTCAAAACCTTTACCGGCAAATTGCCCAAAGCATATTTTAACGAAGTAAATATCATTAACAAACATTTTACCGGCATGTAAGGCAGTTCATTTTTTTACAATTTTGCGCCGGGCCGGTTGGCTAGGTTTGCATTAAAAAAATGAAAGTACTCTTCTTCCTGCCATTCTTCTTTTGCAACACCTTACTGGCCCAGCAGCACATAGCGCAGTTTGCGCTATGGCAGCCCAAGAACGGGCAAACAGCCGCTTTTGAAACCGGTTATAAAAAACACCTGGTATGGCACCAAAGCAATGGCGATGCCTGGAGCTGGTATGGCTGGTATTTTATTTCCGGCCCGCGCTACGGGCAATTCCTGGATGCAACCTTTGGCCATGCCTGGCGCGATTTTGACCATCGTGTAAACCCCGCCGGCGATGGGGCAGATAACCAGCTGAACGTAGAACCTTATGCCGATTTTAAGCTGGCATACAAGGTTGCTTTTTTAAGCACGCTCAGTACCGGCGACAGCAGCCTGCTGCATTCCAAATTTTTGCGGATGCTCACCTTAGAGGTAAGTGATATGAATGAGGGCGCCAAACTGCTGGCCGGCTTAAAACGCAGCTACCAGGACTGCCGTTTCCTGGCATACCGGCTCACAGACGGCGGACCGGTTAACCAGCTGATCTTATTGCTTGGTTTTAGTAACTTTGAATTGTACGGGTTAAGCGAAGGCCTGCCGGAAGAAATACAACGGTTGGAAAGCACTTTAAAGCTGCACACCATTACCGGCATTACTTCTGAAACACTGGCTTACCGTGCAGATCTAAGCCTGTTAAATTAGTATTCATGGATAGTATAAACATCAGAGAGAAGTACGGATTATTTACAGAACAATGGTCGCCCAGGATCATTGGCGAGCTGAATGGCCAATACGTAAAGCTGGCCAAGGTACAGGATGAATTTGTATGGCACAGCCATGATCATGAAGATGAAATGTTCCTGGTTTTCAAAGGCACGCTGTTCATGCACTTCCGCGATAAGATGGTGGAAGTAAAAGAAGGTGAAATGATCATTGTGCCCAAAGGTGTGGAACATAACCCGCGTACTAACGGGGAGGAAGTATGGATTATGCTGATAGAGCCCAAAGCTACTTTACATACCGGCAATGTGGATCATGAAAGAACGGTAAAGGATCTGCAATGGGTGTAAGATAAAAACCGTAGTGTATCAAACCTGATACACTACGGTTGCGGCTTCCCATAAGGCGGGCACTTCCAGCTTATCTATCAGCTTTTCAAGCACTCTCATAGGTACAACAGCCTCCCGGTTCCGGTTCTGCTGATGCAGATGTTTATACGGCGCCTCCACATACACGATCTTCACACTGGCCTTATACGTATGGAACAGCTCAATAAGCTGGCTTCTCATTTGCCGGGTAGTATTAGTGGCATTCCATACAAAGGCGGTTTGCCTGCGTAAATATTCCCTGGCTTTTTCTTTAGCGGCCTGTATCACCTGCCCGTTGCCGGTTTTATCGGTAGGGTCAATATCCCATTCATTACGGATATCATCCAGCGATATTACCGGCAGGTCCGGAAAATGTTTTTTTACATACGTATCTTTTCCTGCGCCGGGCAAGCCGCTCATCAGGATCACTTCCGTGACCGGTGTTTCAAAAGGCACATAATCCACGTGCACATCCTCCCGCTGCAAATAATGCATGCGGGCGTGTGATGATGCAAATGTTCTGGAAATACCCCAGCAGCCATGCTCTTTACAAAATTCTTCAAAGCAGTCTATCCGGTACAGCATCTCTGCCTGATCTGTGCAAATACGGCCCAATATATCTGCCCGGGCCAATAGTGCCAGCCACTGTGTGTTTACTTCCAGGCTGGCTTTCACCAGCTCTTTCAGCGGATCTTTCTTTTCCAGGATCCAGATGGGCAGGCCATGATAACGCACCAATGCCACTATCTGCTCGCGGATCTCAAAAGGGGCCGGCACCGCTGTGTACAGGACATTCCGGGCTTTCAGCGCACCCTTGCGGGCATGCCCATGCGCGGTAATGCTGCCATCCGGCTCAGTAACCGTGGTGCTGTATTTTTCCACATCATGCAGTAAAGCAGCGGCCCATAGTATTTCCTGCTCCTGTACCTGCAGCTGTTCAAAAGCCTGTATCTGCGCTAAAGCATCCAATACCATCTGCGTGTGTACGGCTACGTTACCCTCTGCATGGTGGCGGGCATCCTGTGGCACAGCGGCCATACATTCTACCCAATCAAACGTGCCGGCTAAATGATCCCAGGTTTTATTCTCACTGATCGTCCACATGTTTACCTCCTTCATAATTTAAGCGGGCCCGTTTCCAGCTGCGTGTCCAGTGCTGGTCTGTTTTTACGTGCCCTTTTCTAACATATTTAAATACATTTTCTGCAAATGCAGTGGCCGGGTAAGCGGCGGTGTTGCGGGTTACAATGCCTTCTATAACAGTTGGCTGCCCGTTGTGCGTATCATAGGGATCAAAGGCGCCCCGGCCGGCTACAATGTTTTGTACTTCCCGCTCAAAAGCATTCCGGTCCTGCGGTGCAGGAAATACTTTGATCTCCGGTACTACCGGCAGGTCAAGCATAGCTGCATAATACTTTGTTTCTTCCCAGCTAAGCCATTGCCCGTGCTCGCGTACTGCAAACACGTAAAAATGATGATCCAGGTTATGATATTGAATAGAATGTACGGCGTAGAGATTTTCCAGAAAGATCTCCAGCGTACCCAGGTCATGCCGGATGCTTTGCCAGAAGCGCCGCAGGCTCTCCGTCCACGGAGAGGTGGTAGGCGCTGCATGGGAGCGTGCAAACACACCCAAACGGGATAAGCAGTTATTTTCCCCGTCCAGCTTTTCAGTATGCACCAATTCAGGTATCCTGCCCAGATGCTCCCAGTAATCATGCTGTATGCGGTCATCACTGGTAGTGCCGGGCGAAAACGGATAATGATAGGTACGGCCGTATTTTTGTGAAATAGCCATGTAATGAGGTTTTATATCAACAATAAGATTCCCCGCCTGCTTTAGAATAGCAGACTGTGATTGATCCTTAATATGTTGATGATATTACATGGCCCAAGGCTTTGACAATTTTTATATGATTGCCCCGCAAAGATATAGAATCACTTTCAAACCGCAACGGCACATTATTTGTACCCCACTCCAAAAACAGTTATGGAAAAACGCATTTTAGGTATTGTTTTATCCCTGCTGGGCGTGGCGGGGTTAATTATAGCAGCAGTTCAGTTCTTAAACGGCTCACAAGGTACCCGGGGCGTTAAAAGCATCATTATTTTTGCATTATTGGGCGCTATTTTCTTTTTCTCCGGCATAGGGCTGATCAAAAATACCAAGGACAAACCTTCCTGAGCGCTTATCTATACACGCCGGCACTTCTTTTAAAATAACATTGATCTTTTTCACAGGCAGGTCCTTACCTGCATCCAGCAGCAGTATTTTCATCCGCACCCGTTTCCCGGTAAGCAGGCCGGGAATGATGAATACTTTTTCCCTCCCCAATCCCAATATAAGGCTGACCACAAGGGTGGTTTATTATTTTTTGTACCTTGCAGCCGTTATACTCACCAGGTCTAAGTCGTTTGATGTTCGCCACCATCTAAAGCCTTTTCATATGTCCACAACAACTATGGCCTTGCCGAATACTGCCATTAAACGTACGCGTATTGAATCTATTGACCTGCTACGGGGTACTGTAATGATCATCATGGCATTAGACCATGTACGGGATTACTTTCACGGCAGCGCTTACATTTTTGATCCCACGGACCTGTCACAAACCACGGTGTTCCTGTTCTTTACAAGGTGGATCACGCATTTTTGCGCGCCTGTTTTTGCATTCCTGGCCGGCACTTCGGCCTATATCAGCGGCACACGGAAAACTAAAAAGGAGCTTTCCTTTTTCCTGTTAACACGTGGCCTGTGGCTGGTACTGCTGGAGTTTGCCTTTGTAACTTTTGAATGGACGTTCAACCCGGCCTATAAAGTGTTCCTGGTGCAGGTGATCTGGGCGCTGGGTGTAAGCATGATCGCTTTATCTGCATTGATCTATTTACCCTGGCGGGCTATTTTACTGATCGGGCTTGCCCTTATTTTCGGGCATAACCTGCTGGATGGCGTACATAAGGAAGGCAGCATTTTCTGGGCTTTTCTGCATGATCAGCGTTATTTCCAGCTGGGCGCCAGGGGCTTGTTTGTGGGGTATCCTATTCTGCCCTGGATAGGTATTATGGCTACGGGGTATTGTTTTGGTAAGCTCTACACACCGCAGTTCGATGCGGCTAAAAGAAAACAAACGCTCCTCTACCTGGGGTTGGGCGCCATAGCTTTGTTTATTATTATCCGCGCTATTAATATCTATGGCGATCCTAATGCCTGGAGCACGCAGCCTAAGCCGGTGTTCACGCTTCTCTCTTTCCTGAATGTTACCAAGTATCCGCCATCCCTGTTATATACCTTAGTTACACTGGGTCCTGCATTCCTGTTCCTGGCATTTACGGAAAAGCCGCTGAACGGCCTTACGGAAAAGCTGGTGGTCATTGGCCGGGTGCCTATGTTCTTTTACCTGGTGCATATTGCGGTTATACACGCGCTGGGTTTTATAGGCGCTGAAATATCCGGCCATCAATGGACGGATATGATCCTTAGCAACTGGGTAACCGCCAGTCCGGAGCTGAAGAACTATGGCTTTAGCCTGGGCATTGTGTACCTTTTATGGATAGTGGTGATCATTGGCCTGTACCCCTTATGTAAATGGTACGATACCTATAAAAGGAATCACAGGGAAAAGCAATGGTTAAGCTATCTTTAAGAGATAAACGAACCAACATGCAGGATATTGATACCACCTTACGCAACTGGGCAGGTAATTATACATACAGCACGCAAAACTTACACTGTCCGGATTCAGTGGCGGCGGTGCAGCAGCTGGTAAAGGAGCTGCCGCATTTAAGAGTGCTGGGCACCCGTCATTGCTTTAACAGTATTGCTGATTCTACGGAACATTTAGTATCCCTGCAGCAGCTGAACCAGGTAATATCCCTGGACACCGAAAACCAAACGGTAACGGTAGGTGGTGGTATTAACTACGGGCAGCTATGCCCTCACCTGCAAAAGAATGGTTTTGCCTTACATAACCTGGCATCCTTACCACATATTTCAATAGCAGGCGCCTGCGCTACTGCTACGCATGGATCGGGCAGCGGGAATGGCAACCTGGCTACGGCTGTT
>NZ_DATCRF010000190.1:0-8799 GCF_036569125.1 Chitinophaga sp.
CCTCGATACTTCCTACTGTGTAAAATACCTGACAGAAGAGAAGGGCTATGAAGTGTATTCTGTGATCGTAAATACAGGTGGTTTTACCGAAGAAGAGCTGCAGGAAATAGAAAAAAGAGCCTATAACCTGGGCGTTAAGAGTCATAAGACCGTGAATGCCGTACGTTCTTATTATGATAAGGTGATCAAATACCTGGTATTCGGCAATGTGCTGAAGAACAATACCTACCCATTAAGCGTAAGCGCAGAGCGCATGAGCCAGGCCCTGGCCATTGCAGAATACGTGAAAGAAACCGGCGCTACCGCTGTAGCGCACGGCAGCACCGGCGCCGGTAACGACCAGGTGCGGTTTGATATGATCTTCCATATCATGATCCCGGGTGTAGAGATCATTACACCGATACGCGATCTGAAGCTGAGCCGGGAGCAGGAAATAGACTACCTGAAATCCAAAGGAGTACAGATGAACTTTGAAAAAGCCATGTACTCTATTAATAAAGGTATCTGGGGTACTTCTGTAGGCGGTAAGGAAACGCTCACTTCCAATGGCATGCTGCCGGAAGAGGCCTTCCCCACCCAGCTAACCAAGCAGGACCCGGAGCAGGTATCCCTCAAATTTGAAAAAGGAGAGCTGGTGGGTGTGAACGATAAAACGTTCGGTCATCCCACAGAAGCCATACAATATTTACAATCCATCGCAGGTCCTTTTGCTATTGGCCGCGATATACATGTGGGCGATACCATTATTGGTATTAAAGGCCGCGTGGGCTTTGAAGCCGCTGCCCCGATGGTGATCCTGAAAGCGCACCATGCGCTGGAAAAGCACGTGCTCACTAAATGGCAGCTGAGCTGGAAAGACCAGCTGGCGCAGTTTTACGGCAACTGGTTACATGAAGGCCAGATCCTGGATCCTGTAATGCGCGATATAGAAGCTTACCTGGAAAGCTCCCAGCAGCAGGTAACCGGCCAGGTTTTTGTAACCTTGCTGCCTTACCGTTTCCAGGTAACCGGTATTGAATCACCGTACGATCTGATGAGCAGCAAGTTTGGCAAGTACGGCGAAATGAACAGCGGCTGGACCGGCGAAGACGTACGCGGCTTCAGCAAAATATTCGGTAACCAGACCATGATCTGGCACCAGGTGAATACGGAGCAGAAAGCTTAAAGCCAAAAGCATAAAGCAAGCAAACCAACACCCCAAATATGAGAGACTATAAGAAGCTTGAAATCTGGAGGAAAGCTCATTTGTTAACGCAAATGATATATACAAAAGTAGTAGTATGTTTTCCTAAAGAAGAAACATACGCGCTATCCAGCCAGATCAAACGTGCCGCTTATAGTATACCATTAAATATTGTAGAAGGATGTGGAAGATTAACAGAAAGAGACTTTGCACGTTTTTTAGACCAGGCATTGGGCTCAGCACATGAAACAGAATATTGTGCACTGTTAAGCTTTGATTTAGGATATATAGAAGGCGATATTTATAACGAGATCAATAAACAGGTGAATGAGGTTAAGGCTATGCTGATTGCTTTTATTAAAGCGTTGCGTAGTGATAATGTGAAGTCAGATAGAAGTTAAGGTAGGCAGCTTTTTGCTTTATGCTTTCTGCTTTCCGCTAAAAAAGATTACAATGGCAAGTACTAAAATAAAGACAGGCATAGTAGGCGGCGCCGGTTACACCGGTGGGGAAATGATCAGGATCTTACTCAACCATCCTGACGTGGAAATTACGTTTGTACATAGCCGTAGTAATGCCGGTAATCCTTTATATGCCGTACATGGCGATCTGCTGGGAGAAACGGAACTTACCTTTGCCGCAGACCTCAGCAATGATGTAGATGTATTGTTCCTTTGCCTGGGCCACGGCGAATCAAAGAAATTCTTAGAAGCCAATACCATTGCACCCTCCGTTAAGGTAATAGACCTGAGCCAGGATTTCCGTTTAGGCGAAAGCCTGCCGGGCCGCGAGTTCGTTTATGGCCTGCCGGAAATGCAAAGGGATCAGATAAAAGCAGCGCAGAACATTGCCAATCCCGGCTGTTTTGCCACCGCCATCCAGCTGGGGCTGTTGCCTTTAGCACAGGCGGGTTTACTGCAGGAAGTACATACCACCGGCATCACCGGTTCTACCGGCGCCGGCCAAAGCCTGCAAAGCACCACGCATTTTACGTGGCGCGCCAACAATGTCTCCACTTATAAAGTGCTTACCCATCAGCACCTGAAAGAGATACGACGAAGCTTACAACTGTTGCAGCCTGCCTTTACCGGCAACATCAATTTTGTGCCGGTACGGGGCGATTATCCAAGAGGCATCTGGGTTACTTCCTACCTGGAAAGTGACCTGAGCCTGGAAGCGGCGCTTCAGTTGTATAAAACATATTATGCTCCGCATCCGTTTACGCATGTCAGTGATAAGCAGATAGACCTGAAGCAGGTAGTGAACACCAATAAATGCCTGATCCAGTTGGAAAAGATCGGCGCCAAGCTGGTGATCCACTCCATAGAGGATAATCTGCTGAAAGGCGCCTCCGGACAAGCGGTGCAGAATATGAATCTCATATGCGGGCTGGAAGAAACCGCCGGGTTAAAGCTGAAATCGATCGTGTTTTAAGCCTGATCCCGCCGGGATCCGAACCCAGGACTTCCGCATGTTACTGTAACAAATTTCTCTTTCAAATGCGTGATGCGCTCATCACGCCAACAAACACATTTCATGAAACTATTTGACGTTTATCCGATCAACGATATTACTATTGAAAAAGGTGAAGGCTCTAATGTATGGGACGATAAAGGCACACAATACCTGGACTTATACGGCGGTCACGCAGTAATTTCCATTGGCCATACCCATCCGCATTACGTAAAACGCCTCACCGGTCAGCTGCAGAAAGTAGGCTTCTATTCCAATTCTATCAGGATCCCCTTACAGCAGCAGCTGGCAGAAAAGCTGGGCAAAGTATCCGGTAAGGAAGACTATCAGCTCTTCCTGTGTAACTCCGGTGCAGAAGCCAATGAAAATGCATTAAAGCTCGCTTCTTTCTACAACGGTAAAAAGAAGATCATTGCCTTTAAAAAATCTTTCCACGGCCGTACCTCACTGGCAGTAGCCGCTACCGACAATCCGAAAATTGTAGCGCCGGTAAATGAAACCGATAACGTGGTGTTTCTGCCCTGGCAGGATGAAAAGGCCCTGGAAGCGGCTTTTAAGCAGTATGAAGTGTCTTCCGTAATTATTGAAGGCATTCAGGGTGTAGGTGGTATTAACGTAGCCAGCGAAAGCTTCCTGCAAAAGATCAGGAGCCTGTGCGATGCTAACAATGCCGTATTCATTGCCGATTCCGTACAATGCGGTTATGGCCGGAGCGGTAAGTTCTTTTCCCATGATTATGCCGGCATTAATGCCGACATCTACACCATGGCAAAAGGTATGGGCAACGGTTTCCCGGTAGGCGGCATCATCATTGCCCCGCACATTCAGCCGGCTTATGGCATGCTGGGCACTACCTTTGGCGGTAATCACCTGGCCTGCGCTGCAGCGCTGGCAGTGCTGGAAGTAATGGAGCAGGAGCAGCTGATCCGGAACGCAGCCAAAGTAGGCGGCTACCTCATGGAACAGCTGAAACAGCTGCCCCATGTAAAAGAGGTAAGGGGCCGGGGCCTGATGATCGGTATTGAATTACCGGAAGAGCTGAACCAGGTAAGAAAAGACTTGTTATTTAAACATAAGATCTTTACCGGCGAAGCAAAGCCGAATGTAATAAGACTGCTGCCTTCACTGGCTTTAACGCAGGCGCATGCAGATCAGTTCCTGACCGCTTTCAGGGATGAGCTGTTAAAATATTAATTACTTCATTTTCCATATTTTAAACACAACCATAATTGCAGCAATGAAGCAATTTATTTCCGTAGATGATGTACCAGGTGTCCCGCGCTTAGTGGAGACAGCACTGGGTTACAAGCAGGACCCGTTCAGGGACAAAACATTAGGCGTTAACAAAACGCTGGGCATGATATTCCTGAACCCCAGCCTGCGAACACGCTTAAGCACGCAGGTAGCCGCCAGGAACCTGGGTATGGAAGTAGTAGTGTTTAATATTGATAAAGAAGGCTGGGCGCTGGAAATGAACGACGGCGCTATCATGAGTGGCAGCACCACGGAGCACGTGAAAGAAGCCGCCGCAGTAATGGGCCAGTATTTTGATATACTGTCCATCCGTACCTTTCCCGGACTGAAAAATAAAGAAGAAGACTACACAGAAAAATATATTAACCAGTTCATTAAATACGCCGGGGTACCGGTGGTAAGCCTGGAAAGCGCTACCCTGCACCCTTTGCAGAGCTTAACGGATGTAATTACCATCAAGGAACGCTGGCAGCAGCCACGCAAACCCAAGGTGGTAATGACCTGGGCGCCGCATGTAAAAGCATTGCCGCAGGCCGTGCCTAACTCTTTTGCCCAGTGGATAAATGCCTGGGGAGAAGCCGACTTTGTGATCACGCATCCCAAAGGCTATGAGCTGGATAAAAAGTTCACCGGTAACACACCCATCGAATACAACCAGGATAAAGCCCTGGAAGGTGCAGACTTTGTGTATGTGAAGAACTGGTCTTCATATAGTGATTACGGTAACATCATCAGCACAGACAGCAGCTGGATGATGAGCAATCAAAAGCTGCAGCATACCAACGAAGCGAAGGTAATGCATTGCCTGCCCGTAAGAAGGAATGTGGTGATTGCAGATGAGGTGCTGGATGGGCCGCAGTCCATTGTAATACCGGAAGCCGGTAACCGTGTATGGGCAGCCCAGGCCGTATTAAGTGAAATATTAAAACAACAACAACGCTGATCCGCATATGCTTTTCGTGATTAAAGTAGGTGGCAATGTGATTGATAACCCGGCGCTGCTGCAATCCTTCCTGGAAGATTTTGCAGCCATCAAAGGGCCTAAGATCCTGATCCATGGTGGTGGGAAGATAGCTACCCGCATCGGCGACCAGCTGGGGATCGAATCAAACTACGTGAATGGCCGCCGCATAACCGACGCTGCCACTATTGACGTAGTGACCATGGTATACGGCGGTTTAGTGAACAAACAGCTGGTAGCCAAACTGCAGGCAGTGGGCTGTAATGCCATTGGCATGACGGGTGCTGATGCAAACGTAATACCCGCTGTAAAGCGCCCGGTAAAGGAAATTGACTATGGTTTTGTAGGCGATATCAATACTGCAAACCTGAACGTTGGGCCGCTGAAAGCTATGCTGGATGCAGGATTAACGCCAGTGTTCGCCCCCTTAACGCACGATGCGCATGGGCAGATGCTGAACACCAATGCAGATACCATTGCCTCTTCATTGGCCATCGCCTTATCAGCCCACTATGAGGTGCGCCTCATTTACTGCTTTGAAAAGAAAGGCGTATTGCGCGATGCGCAGGACGATAACGCGGTTATAAACCTGATCAACCGCAGCATTTATGCGGAGCTGCTGGAACAAAAGGTGCTCACAGACGGTATACTGCCCAAGCTGGAAAATGCTTTCTCCGCCATTGAAAGCGGGGTAAAGGAAGTGCTGATAGGTCATGCGGCAGATGTACGGAGCAACACCACCGGTACGGTAGCAGGTACTTTAATATGCTAACTTATGTGGAACCTACAGTTATACGAGGATGCCGTAAAACTCTTAAAACAACTGATCGCTACCCCTTCCTTTAGCCGGGAGGAACAAGGCACTGCGCAGATTATTGGCGCTATGCTGGCAGAAAAAGGGGTGGCGTATAACCAGCACCTCAATAACATATGGGCGCAGAATAAGTACTTTGATCCCTCCAAACCCACGGTGCTGCTTAACTCCCATCATGATACCGTAAAGCCCAACCCGCAATATACCCGCGATCCCTTTAGCCCGGATGTGGTAGATGGTAAGCTGTATGGCCTGGGCAGCAATGATGCCGGCGGTTGCCTGGTAAGCCTTATTGCTGCCTTCCTGCATTTTTATGAGCAGCCCAACCTGCGTTATAACCTGGTAATAGCGCCTACTGCAGAAGAAGAGGTGAGCGGCACCAATGGTATAGAAAGCATTTTATCACAGCTGCCACCCATAACATTAGCCATAGTAGGGGAGCCTACGCAAACGCAGCTGGCCATTGCAGAAAAAGGCCTGATGGTGCTGGACTGTACCAGCCATGGTAAAGCAGGCCATGCCGCCCGTAACGAAGGCGAGAACGCTATTTACAAAGCCATACAGGATATCAGCTGGTTCCGCGAATACCAGTTCCCCGAAGTATCGGAAACACTGGGCCCGGTAAAGATGACGGTTACCGTGATCAATACCTCCAATAAAGCGCATAACGTAGTGCCGGCAGATTGTTCTTTTGTGGTAGATGTGCGGGTAACGGATAAGTATACACTGGAAGAGGTGCTGGCTACCATCACACAAAATGTTAGCTGCACGGTAGCGCCACGCTCCATGCGTATGCGGCCTTCGGGCATTGCGCTGGATCATCCAATTGTGCAGGCAGGCATGCGCATGGGCAAAACCTGGTACGGATCACCTACCACCTCCGACCAGGCGCTGATCCCTGCTACCTCTATTAAAATAGGCCCCGGCGATTCCGCCCGCTCTCATACGGCTGATGAATTTATTTACCTGGAAGAGATCAGCCAGGGCATAGACACTTATATTAAATTGCTGTCAGAAATATTATAAGATGGACTTTTATCCGGTACTGGAAAATAAACGGGTATTATTACGTCCCCTGCAGCTGGAAGATGCGGAAACATTGCTGCCTGTAGCATTACAGCCTGCTTTATGGAAAGTAGGTATTGTGAACCTGCAACAAAAGGCCGACCTGGTGAACTATATACAGGGTACACTAACCTTAAGGGCGCAAAGAACAGAAATGCCTTTTGTGATCATAGATAAAAAAGAAGGAAGAGCAGCCGGCAGCACACGTTTTATGAATATAGCGATCGCTCATAAGCGGGCAGAGATAGGCGCTACCTGGATAGATACAGCATTGCATGGCAGCGGTTTAAACAAAGCCATGAAGTTTGCCATGCTGCAGCATGCTTTTGAAGTGATGGACCTGAACAGGGTAGAGCTGAAAACAGATGAGCTGAACACACAGTCCCGCAATGCTATTGCCAGCATAGGCGCCAAACAGGAAGGTATTTTCCGCCACCATATGATAGTGAATGGCGGCCGCCTGCGTAACACCGTATACTTTAGCATTTTGAAAGAAGAATGGCCTGAGATCAAAGAGCGGGTATTTGCGAAATATAACTTTTAACGTGTGCCACACCTCAAAGGTGTGGCACACATAAGTCCACATCAATCATCGCATATGAAACTATGGCAAAAAGATAAAGCGTCCCTCGCTGCAGTAGAGCAATTCACTGTGGGCAGGGACCGTGAAATGGATACTTACCTGGCGCCTTTTGACGTGCTGGGTTCCCTGGCGCACATTACCATGCTGCAAAAGATAGGGCTGTTAACGGCAGAAGAATTAGCCGTACTGCAGCAGGAGCTGAAGAACATCTACAAAGAGATCCAGGCCGGTAATTTTACGCTGGAAGATGGTGTGGAAGACATTCACTCCCAGGTGGAGCTGCTGCTTACCCGCCGTTTGGGCGAAGTAGGCAAGAAGATCCATAGCGGCCGTTCCCGCAACGACCAGGTGCTGGTGGATCTTAAACTATTTCTGCGTCACGAGCTGCAAACCCTGGTACAGGATGTAAAAGTATTGTTTGACCTGCTGCAGCAAAAAAGCGAGCAATATAAAGCGCATTTACTGCCAGGCTACACCCATCTGCAAATAGCCATGCCATCCTCTTTCGGCTTATGGTTAGGCGCTTATGCCGAAAGCCTGGTAGATGACCTTACCGTATTGCAGGGCGCCTATAAAGTGGTAAATAAGAACCCGCTGGGTTCTGCTGCCGGTTATGGTTCTTCGTTCCCCCTGGACCGTGAGCTAACCACTTCCTTGCTGGGATTTGAAGCACTTAACTATAATGTAGTATACGCCCAGATGGGCCGAGGTAAAACAGAGAAGATCGTAGCCTTTGCGCTGGCCGGCTTAGGCGCTACCCTGGCTAAAATGGCGATGGACGCCTGTTTGTTCATGAACCAGAACTTTGGCTTCATTAGCTTCCCGGATGAGCTGACCACAGGTTCCAGTATTATGCCACATAAAAAGAACCCTGATGTTTGGGAACTGATCCGCTCTTATGGCAACAAGCTGCAGGCCCTGCCCAATGAAATAGCTATGATGACCACCAACCTGCCATCCGGCTACCACCGTGATCTGCAGCTGCTGAAAGAGAACCTGTTCCCTGCATTTCAAACCCTGCGCAATTGCCTGCAAATGGCCGGTTTAATGCTGAACAATATGCAGGTAAAGGAAAACATCCTGGATGATGAAAAGTACCGCTACCTGTTCAGCGTAGAAGTAGTGAATAAGCTGGTGCTGGAAGGCGTGCCTTTCCGGGAAGCATACAAGCAGGTAGGAATGGATATTGAGAAAGGGACCTTTGTACCGGCTAAAGAAGTACACCATACACACGCCGGCAGCATTGGCAACTTATGTACCGCCCAGGTAAAAGCCTTAATGGACGAAGTGTTAAAGGAGTTTCCGTTTAATAAAGTAGATGCCGCCATCAGCCAGCTGGTAAAATAGTAATGAATAATTAAGAATGAATAATTAATAATCGCAGGGCTTGTGCTTCAAGCGAACAACTGGCCTCCATTATTATTAGTTATTCATTCTTCATTATTAATTAAAACGCTACCGTTAAT
>NZ_DATCRF010000191.1:0-3084 GCF_036569125.1 Chitinophaga sp.
GTATGGCAGTCTTTACACTGCCATACATCATAATCAACAGAGTGAAGCTTTTCTTCTATCACCTGGTATTTTTCCAGGAACTGGTCATCTGCTTTTTCACTCAGCCGCTTCATATCCTTATTGCATTTTGTGCATTGATAAGGGGCGGAGCGCAGCTGGTATAAGCGACGCTGCAGCCTGCGGGAGTAAAAGAACATAGGCACCGGGAAAAGCACGCTTAACAGCAGGCTTCTTTCAGCTGTTTTCCAGGTAAGATAGCTTTGGTGCCGGTCGCTGTTCTTAAGCCTGCGGGCTGCTACCAGGTGTATGATAACAGCATAAGCGCAAAAGAACAGTACCCAGTCGCAATAAAGGATCAGCGCTACTGTGAGAAAGCTAAAAGACCAGGAGGTATAGTTCACCAGGTAAAATATTAACACCAACGGCACTACGAACAGCCAGCTCCAGGACAGCCAGCCCGGGCGGTACAGGTCCGGTACTTTGGTGATGCCGGCTATTACTGCCGGCGATCTCCTCCGGTGAAACATCCCCAAAAAGGCGCCATTGCCAATCAGAAAGCAGCCAATAACCAGGAACACGCTGAACTTGCCGGGTAACTGGCGGGTATCTTGTTCCGGCAGCGCAAATAACGCAGTGGGGTCGGCGGGCGCACCATTCCCATCCTGCTGCTGTAATACGCTTACTACTGCCTGCATGCCTTCCAGCATACCTGCATCATAATCCTGCTGTTTGAAATGAGGCAGCATTACCTGCTGCTGAATGCGGAAACAGACCACATCGGGAAGATCGCCTTCCAGCCCGTAGCCTGTTTCAAATTCAATACGGTGCTGATCATCAACCAGTAATATCACCAGGCCGTTGTTCTTTTCAACGGCGCCGGGCTTCCAGGTGCTGAAGATCTCATGCGCCACATCCTTCGGCACATTATTACCAATGGTTTTAAGCAGCACTACTGCTACCTGCGCGCGGCCTGAATGGTCAAGACTATCCAGCAGCTGGTTCAGCGCATCCTCTGCCGCAGGCGAGATCAGCTGATCCGGGTTGCTGACATGGTGGCCCTGCCGCATAGGATCGGGCACCTGTGCAACACTGAATTGCTGCGCAGTGGCCGCAGCGGCGGACAGCAGCATTATTAACAGGCAGTAAAGGGAAAAACAGCGGGAACGTTTGGTTAAAAACATGACCGGTAAAAATGGCGAAAAATTTTCAAAATAGCTAACGGCTTATTGCTTACCGGCAGGATCTATAGTTTGTATGCTGCCATCCGGGTTATAATGCAGCTCAGTAACTTTTACATTACGGAGATATGTTTTACCGGAAAGCTGCACATCATGATAAAAGAGATACCATTTCCCGTTGTTTTCAATGATGGAGTGGTGAGAGGTCCAGCCTTCAACGGGTTTTAAAATAACGCCTTTATAGGTGAAGGGGCCGTAAGGATTATCGCCAATGGCATAGCAAAGGTTATGCGTATCGCCGGTGGAATAAGAGAAGTAATATTTGCCATTGTATTTGTGCATCCAGGCTGCTTCAAAAAAGCGCTGGCTGTTATCTTTTTCTTTATACAGCTCGCCTTTTTCATTGAGCAGCTTTACTTCTTTTACCGGTTCTGCAAAGCTCATCATATCCGGCGTTAAGCGGGCCACGCGCGGCAGTATGGCCTGTTCCTCCGGCGTGCGGTTTGTTTTCGTAGAATCATATTCGTTATTATTCCAGCGCTGCAGCTGCCCGCCCCAGATGCCGCCAAAGTACATGTAATATTTACCATCATCATCCCGGAAAACGCAGGGATCAATGCTATAACTGCCTTTGATGGGGGCTTTGGCTGCTGTGAAAGGGCCTTCGGGCTTGGTGCTGGTGGCTACCCCAATGTGAAATACACCTTTGCTGTCTTTTGCCGGGAAGTAGAGGTAATATTTGTTATTGGCAAATGCGGCATCCGGCGCCCACAGCTGGCGGCTTGCCCAGGGGATATCTGCTATCTTAAGCGCTACGCCATGATCGGTAACCTTAGCGCCTACACTATCCATGGAAAGAATGTGATAATCCTGCATATCGAAATGGCTGCCCAGATCATCTTCGGGGATACCGGTAGCGGTATCGTGCGACGGATAAACATAGATCCTGCCGTTAAAGACATGGGCCGAAGGATCGGCTGTATAAATGTTCGTAACCAGGGGCTGCGAAAGGTATGTTTTTTCAGTAACGGCAACAGTGGCAGTGTCTTTTTCAGCGGCCTTATTATCCGTTCCGGTTTGGTTGCAGGCAGAGAGTATACCTGTGATGAGGGCTGTGGTGAAAAACAGCGGGTAGTTCATAACGTGCATGTTTGTATTGTTTTTTTGGTTGTTAACTATGAAGATATTAAATTAAACAAATACTAAACCATCAAAACCTATATGAAAAGTACTTTAGCTATCACTGCTTACCTGGAAGAATTAAAGGCCGAATCAGGCGCTACCCGTAAATGCCTGGAAAGGATCCCCGTAAACCTGTTTGATTACAAGCCGCATCCCAAGTCTATGGCCCTGGGGTACCTGGCTTTACTGGTGGCGGAAATTCCATTATGGATCGCGGTGATGATAGAACAGGGGGAAATAGACTTTGCCACTTTCAAGCACCAGGAAGTTAAAACAACGGAGGACCTGGTTGCGCACCTGGATGAAAATCTGAAAAAAGCGGAGCAGGCATTGAGCAATGCCACGGAAGAGCAGCTGCAGGGGGATTTTACCCTGAAAGCAAACGGGCAGCTATTGTTTGCCAGCCCGGTTATGGGCAGCATTTCCTCTACCCTTAATCACTGGGTGCATCACCGGGGGCAGCTAACGGTGTACATGCGGATGAATGATATACCGGTGCCTTCTGTTTACGGGCCGAGTGCGGATGATAAACAGTTTTAAATGTGCAGATGTGCAAATATGCAAATGTGCAGATGTTGAATGCAGCGGTTCACTGAGCTTAATTCATTTGTGATCCCGCTATCTTTCTTCATCTGCACATTTGCATATTTGCACATCTGCACATCTGCACATTAGTTTGTTTTAGTGCTATCGTTTTCCGGCGCCTTATCTATCAGCTCCATAA
>NZ_DATCRF010000192.1:0-14838 GCF_036569125.1 Chitinophaga sp.
GCAGTATACAGGGCATGCCCTGCCACATAAAACAGTATGCCTCACATTTGATGACGGCCCCGGCGAAAGTAAGGAGAACGAGCCCGGCCCCAAAACAGTACAGCTGGCTCAATACCTTTGGGAACAGGGCATTTGCGCTACTTTTTTTATGGTTGGGAAGTTTATAGATAAATATCCTTCCATTCCGCAGGAAGTATCCCGGCTGGGGCATATAATCGGAAACCATACCTACAGCCATCAGCAGCCGTTACCGGACCAGCTCACAAAAGGCGAAGATGTAATTTCAGAAATAGCAGCAACCGACCAGTTAATAAAACAATACTGCCGGAACAATACCATCTATTTCAGGGCGCCCTGGGGAATATGGTCGGCAGCAGTTGCAGCCCATCTGAATGAAAACATAAATAACGGATTGGAGCATATAGGCCCGGTTAACTGGGATATTGACAGCAATGACTGGGCGTATTGGAGAGATGGCGGAAGTGCGGAGGATTGTGCGCAGGAATGCCTGGACAAGATACAGGAGCTAAACGGAGGCATCCTGTTAATGCATGACTCCACTGCAGATATAGACCACATCAGAGAAAATAACCGCACCTTAGAAACCATCAGGATCCTGGTTCCTCAGCTCAAAGCCCTGGGCTATCAGTTTGCAGGACTCGATAAGCTTTCCCTTACCTTCTTAGGCAGGCTGGCCACTACCAGGTTATAAGAATCCTTGATCCATTCATACAGCAGCTTATCTGAAATACCGGCGCCATGGGTAACTACGGTGTTCCAGTGTTTTTTATTCATATGGTAGCCGGGTGTTACGCCCTCATAACGCTCCCGCAGCTCTACGGCATTTTCGGGATCACACTTCAGGTTCACACTTTCAAATGCATTAATATCCGTTAAAGCAAACAGCTTTCCCATTACCTTATACACCAGGGTATCCGGGCCAAAAGGGAATTCTTCTGTTACACCTTTAAGGCTAAGACAATATTCGCGGAACTGTTCAATATGCATATTACTAATTTACGATTTTAGAGCTGATGGAAAAATATATCCACCCATCAATTAATAGGAAAACCAAAGGTCAAAAATTGTAAATTCAACGCTTCGATCAAAATCTAAACCTTTTACACTTATGAGCAGACAGCTGTGGCTGGCCTTAGCCATCCTCCTTTTATTTCCGGCTTTTGCAAAAGCTATTAATGAAGATTCCCTGTGGGTGTATGAGCATTATACCAAGAAAGAGGTGTACATCCCTATGCGGGACGGCAAGCGACTGTTCGCTTCCGTTTATCTTCCGAAAGATAACAGTGAAAAGCACCCGGTGCTTATGACCCGCACGCCTTACAGCTGCGCGCCTTATGGCGAGGATAAGTTTAAACCCTTCTGGAACAGCTATGTGCTGCAATACATGAAAGAAGGTTATATCATGGTAATAGAGGATGTAAGAGGCCGTTGGATGAGTGAAGGCACCTTTATGGACGTACGCCCTTTTAACCCCAACAAAAAAGGCAAAAATGACATTGATGAAGCCAGCGATACCTATGACACTATAGACTGGCTGGTAAAGAACCTGGCCAATAATAACGGCAAGGTGGGCGTGTTCGGCATCTCTTACCCCGGGTTTTACAGCACCATGGCGGCTTTGAGCGGCCACCCGGCCTTAAAGGCGGTAAGTCCGCAGGCGCCGGTAACAGACTGGTTCCAGGGTGATGACTTTCATCATAACGGCGCCTTTTTTGTAATGGACGGCTTCTCTTTTTACACCTCCTTTGGTAAACCGCGCCCCCAGCCCACTACCGTAGGCCCTACCGATTTTGATTACTACACGCACGACAACTATAAATTCTATTTAGAGACCGGCTCCCTTAAGAACCTGGCCCACCTCATGGGCGATAGCATTGCCTTCTGGAAAGACCTGTACGCGCATCCTAACCTGGATGAATGGTGGAAAGCCCGCAATATACGTACCCACCTGAAAAACGTACAGCCGGCCATGTTAGAAGTAGGCGGTGTATTTGATGCAGAAGATTGTTTTGGCGCCTGGAACACTTATAAAGCCATTGAAAAACAAAGCACCGGCACTAACAACCGTATTGTAATGGGCCCCTGGTACCACGGTCAATGGGCATCTAAAGACGGCACTCATTTAGGTAATGTGCGGTTTGACAGCAATACTTCCGAATGGTACCAGCAGAATGTGGAAATTCCCTTTTTTGATTATTACCTGAAAGGCAAGGGCGCCGAGCCAAAGATCGCAGAAGCAACCATTTTCTTCACCGGAGAAAACCAATGGAAGCAATTACCGCAATGGCCACCGGCTGACATGCAGGCCAAACCTATTTTCCTTCAGGCCAATGGCAGGCTGGCTTTTAACAAACCTGCCGGCGCCAATAGCTTTAGTGAATATGTGAGCGACCCTGCTAAACCGGTGCCTTATACGGAAGACGTACATTTTTCCCGTACCATTAATTACATGACGGACGATCAACGTTTTGCTGCCCGCCGCCCCGATGTGCTGGTATTTGAAACCGATCCCTTAACAGCTGATGTAACCCTGGCCGGCCCGCTGCTGGCAGACCTGGTAGTAAGCACCACCGGTACAGATGCAGACCTTGTGGTAAAGCTGATCGATGTATTCCCCGATGATTTTAAATACGAAGAATCAGCAGCCAGCGAACATCGCCGGGTGCCCTCTTCCACTTATCCCATGGGCGGTTACCAGATGCTGGTACGTGGAGAAATTATGCGGGGCAAGTTCCGCAACAGCTTTGAAAAACCGGAACCTTTTGAGCCGGGTAAACCTACGCCTGTAAAATTCAGCATGCCGGATGTAGCGCATACTTTTAAGAAGGGCCACAGGATCATGGTGCAGGTACAAAGCAGCTGGTTCCCGCTGGTAGACCGTAACCCGCAAAAATTCACCAACATTTACACCTGTGATGATAAAGATTTTCAGAAGGCTACCATCCGTATTTATCATGATGCGGAACATGCCTCCAGCGTGCAGCTGCCGGTGGTAAAATGAATAATTAACAATTAATAATTAATGGAAAAGCGCTGGTGTAGCCAATAGCACCAGCGCTTTTTTTATGTTATGATCACAAGCCTTGTTTTGCCCAGTTGATGATCTCTACATACCCGGTGGGCTGCACACTCAGATAACCGGAAAAAGGATAATCGAGGAGAATGATCAGGTAGATCACAATGCCAATAAAAGAACCCAGCATGGCGCTCATAAAAATGTGCAGCTTAAGGTTCTCTATATCCAGCATCATGGCAAACACCATTACAATAAAACCGCCGATCAATAACGGGATCCACATTTCCAGCGGTATGCCGGTGCCTGCATCCAGCTGGCGTAAGCTGCGGTGGGTAGCCAGCTCATTTAAATGACGGAAGATCTCTGCAGAACGGGTGGTTAATGCCGGTGTTTGCGGGTTCATTTGCTCCACTACCCGGAACAGCTCATCAAAGGCTTTTTTACTGCTGACCGGTGATGATTCCAAACGGGCCATGGCAGGATATTCATCCTGCACTACTGCTTCCATAAATTGCAGGTACACCTGTTTTATCTTATGGGATTCCAGCGTATCCGGGTAATACTGAATGTCGCGGTACAGGCCTTTGGCCACGCTAAACTCCATGTTGGCATGCTGGGCGGCATCATTAAAGCCATCCCACACCAGAAAGACCACAAAGGCCAGTAAAAGGCTGTATAAGCCGCCGGCACAGGAAAATATATTGCCGGTAACTTCATTGTGCGATTGCAATACGCGCATGCGTATATATTTGCGGAAAAGATAAGTGCTGCCGCCTCCGGTAACGGCAAAGAAAACGATCATGAGTACCAGCAACAAAAGCGGTGGAACGCTCAGCAGGGTATAGGACAATTGCATACGATGGTTAGATTAAGAGGGATAAAATAATTAATGATCAAATTGGCTATTTCGAGGGCAGCAAATTACAAAAAAAGGGCTTAGCAGCACTTTTTTTAACAACCGCACGTTATAGGTACTACAGAGCCATACGGCCACTACCGCAGGCTTATCCATTATTAATTATCCATTATTCCTTATCTTACTGCCTATATTTTAAAATTATGATCAGAAAATTCCTATTCCTGGGGGCGCTGGGCCTGGTAAGCTTCCAGGGCTTTGCACAAACAACCGCAAAGGCAAAACCTAAACCTAAAATGGCAACAGCCGCACCTGCTGCCTTAAAGACCAAACTGGATTCTGTGAGTTATGCCATTGGACAGGATATTGGCAACAGCCTGAAAGCACAGGGCCTGGATAACCTGAACAGCGCTTTGCTGATGAAGGCTATACAGGATGCCACCAAGAATCAAAAGCCATTATTAACAAAAGAACAATGTGATATGAGTATCAGTGATTATTTACAGAAACTGAAAGGCGAGAAATCTGCCAAGAATAAAGAAGCCGGCGAGCAATTCCTGGCTGCCAATAAAACCAAACCAGGTGTAGTAACCCTGCCAGATGGTTTGCAATACCAGATCCTGAAAGAAGGTACCGGCCCTAAGCCTACGGCTGCAGATAAGGTAAAAACGCATTACCACGGCACCCTGATCGACGGTACTGTATTTGACAGCTCTGTGGAAAGAGGACAGCCGGTAAGCTTCCCTGTAGGCGGTGTAATTAAAGGCTGGACAGAGGCCCTGCAGCTGATGCCTGTAGGCTCTAAATGGCGCTTATTCATCCCCGCCGATCTTGCTTATGGCGACCGCCAGGCAGGCCCCAAAATTGGCCCGGGCAGCACGCTGATATTTGATGTAGAGCTGCTGGAGATAGAACAGAATTAATGTGCAGATGTGCAGATATGCAAATGTGCAGATGATGGATCTACATTATCTGCACATTTTATTTGAGGAGTAATGAAATTGTACATTTGTATATTGCCTGAATGCAAATGTGCAGATGAGTTGAATAACTTATCTGCACATTTTATTTGAGGAGTAAAATTGTACGTTTGTATATTGCCTGAATGCAAATGTGCGGATGAGTTGAATAACTTATCTGCACATTTTATTTGAGGGGTAAAATTGTACGTGAGACTGTTAATTTAACTGTGTAAGGTTCCGTGTTTAGATAACAGTGCAAAGGTCAAAGTTTAAGATTACAACGCTGTTCGCCAAAAAAATTGATAAACTGTAAGAGCATAATGGGCCAGTCTCGCTGAGGCATTGTCCATTTCTTTTGGGCCTGCATAAGGCTTAGGTATACCACTTTTTCAACTGCCTGGTCATTGGGAAGCATAGTTCTGGCTTTGGTATATTTACGGATTCCCCGGTTGATATTCTCAATCAGATTGGTGGTATAAATGATCCTGCGAATCTCCAGCGGGAACTCGAAGAAGGTGGATAGCTTATCCCAATTGGCCCTCCAGGATTTGATAATGTAAGGGTATTTGCCACCCCATTGTTCGTCAAAATGCTGGAGCTGGGCCAGGGCGAGGTCTGCATCCGGTGCGCTGTAAATTTGTCGTAAGGATATAGCTGCCTGCTTTTTATCTTTCCATACTACAAATTTGAGTGAGTTGCGCAACTGGTGTACGATACAGATCTGGGTTTTAGCCTCAGGATATACTGATTTAATAGCCTCTACAAAGCCTTTTAGATTATCGGTACTGGTAATGAGAATATCTTCCAACCCGCGGGATTTCAGGTTCGTTAATACCCCCATCCAGAAAGCGGCACTCTCGTTTTGACAAATCCACATGCCTAAAACCTCCTTGTAACCGCTATTATTTAGCCCTACAGCTATCTGAACAGCTTTGTCTATAACTTTACCTTCTTGACGGACCTTAAATACAATGGCATCCATCCAAACAACCATATACACCCGTTCCAACTTTCGATTCTTCCACTGTTCAATATGCTCTATAACCCGGTCGGTAATATGTGAGATAGTCGCTTCGCTCATTTCCACCCCATACAGTTCTCTCACATGGCTTTCAATGTCCCTGGTAGTCATGCCATGAGTATACAGGGACAGCACATTGTCCTCTATCTCAGCCATTATACGGCTGCGTTTAGGAACCAGCTGCGGTTCAAAACTTCCTTCCCGGTCCCTGGGTACTTCCAGCGGAATTTCGCCCAACTTTGATTTTACTTTTTTGCGGCTATGCCCATTACGGCTGTTGGAGTATTGCACACTTTCAGGTGCATGCTTTTCATAACCCAGGTGTTCATCCATTTCCGCTTTGAGCATCTCCTGGATACCCGTTCGGTACATTTCTGTAAACAGATCGGAGAGATCTTTACTGGATTTAATTTTACCGTTTTTCAAACGGTTGGCCAGTTCTTCTTGAATGGCCTGCTGTAGCTTGTCCATAAGATAACTGATTAATTAAAGTTAAGATTTTATCGGATGGTAGCTCAGCTTTTCAATACTGCTGAGCTATCAATCCTACCATCCTAACCTTTACACAGTTATCTAAACACTACCTTGTACGTTTGTATATTGCCTGAATGCAAATGTGCAGATGAGTTGAATAACTTATCTGCACATTTTATTTGAGGAAGTAATGAAATTGTACGTTTGTATATTGCCTGAATGCAAATGTGCAGATGAGTTGCATAACTTATCTGCACATTTTTATTTTAAGGCATTCATTTGCACATCTGCATATTTGCACATCTGCACATTTAAAAGATCCGCTTCACCCGCTGTTCCAGCAGCATCAGATCTGCCAGTACCATAGCGGTTACAGATTCCAGCACTACAGGTACGCGCAAGGCAATACACAGGTCATGACGGCCTTTTACGCTAAAGCTTTCTACTTCCCCGCTTTTAATATTCAAGGTGTGCTGCTCTTTAGGTGTGCTGCTGGTGGGTTTTACCGCTACGCGGAATACCAGGGGGTTACCATTGGTAATACCGCCTACTACGCCCCCGGCATGATTGGTGGCTGTTTTGCCGGTAGCATCTAAAATAGGATCATTATGTTCCAGTCCCTTCATACGGGCAGCGGCAAAGCCGGCGCCAAACTCAATGCCTTTAATAGCCGGTATGGAAAAAGCTGCATGTGCAATGCAGGATTCTACTGAATCAAAAAAGGGTTCTCCCAGGCCAATAGGCAGGCCATCCACCACACACTCCACAATACCGCCTACAGAATCTTTGGCGGCAATGGCCGCTTCCAACCCTTCCTCCGGATCAGCATACCCGCCTACTTCTTTTAAAGCAGCTGCTACCGTAATGTTGCTGCCTAAGATCTTTTTAGCAATAACACCGGCCGCTACCAGGTTCAGGGTTAAACGGCCGCTGAAATGTCCGCCACCGCGGTAATCTTCAAAGCCGCCGAATTTTTGCGTAGCTACAAAATCGGCATGGCCCGGGCGGGGAAACTCACGCAGCTTTTCATAATCTGCGCTGCGGGTATTATTGTTCTCAAATAAAATGGTAATGGGTGCGCCGGTAGTGCGGTCGTTGAACACGCCGGATTTAATGAATGGCAGGTCTTCCTCTTTTCGTGGCGTAGTGCCCCGGGCGCCGCCTTTGCGCCGCTCCAGGTCCGGCAAAAAATCTTCCTGCTGTAAGGGAATACCTGCCGGTACCCCATCAATATTTACGCCCACACTGGCGCCATGCGATTCGCCAAAAACATTTACCCGGAATATTCGTCCAAAACCATTCATTACAATCTGATTTATAAGCGTAGAAAATAAAGACAATCAAATTCACCAGCTATTCACCCTCTATGCCTTTCCCGTTCAACCGCCCCTTTAATTATTAATTATTAATTTTTAATTCTTCATTCCTCACAGAGGCGCCGATCTTCTGCAAATGTTCAAAAAATTCAGGATAGGATTTGTTAATCGCTTCTGCATTCTCAATACTTACCGGCTTATCGGCTGTTAAAGCAGCTACTGCACAGGCCATAGCAATACGGTGATCGTTATGGGAATGTACATGTGCACCTTTAATACCGGTACCGCCATATACCAGCATTTCATCGCCCTGCAGGTCAATACGGATGCCCATTTTGCCAAACTCCTGCTGCAGGGTTATACCACGGTCGCTTTCTTTATGCGCTAAACGGCTTACACCTTTTATTTTCGTAGTGCCTTTACAGTTAGCAGCCAAAGCTACCAGCGGAGGAAACAGGTCCGGGCAATCGGTAGCATCAAATTCAAATGCTTCCAGCTTACCTTTTTCCACTATGATAGTAAAAACACCCGGCAGCATGTGCGCGCCTGCTTTTTCCAGCGCTTCCAGGATGGCTTTATCTGATTGTGCAGACTGTGTGTTCAGGTGGTGTACTTCCGCCTTACCGGCTACTGCTGCTGCTACCAGCAAAAAGGCGGCGCCGCTCCAATCCCCCTCTACGGTATATTCACCGGCGCGGTAGGTTTGCTTCTTTCCAAAATGAAAAGTTTCAAAGTTGTGCTGCTCCACCTTTACGCCAAACTGCTCCATCAGCTGCAGGGTAAGCGCAATGTAAGGTTTGCTTTTCAGGTCTGTTACAGTAATGGTGGCATCTTCCGCTACTGCGCCAAAGGCCATTAACAGGCCGGTGAGGAACTGTGAGCTGAGTGAGCCATCGATCGTAATATCTTTTGGCTGTAAGGGGCCTTTGATGTGTAAAGGCAGCTTACCCTGGCGGGTAGTGCATTCCACACCCAGCTGCGGCAGCACGGCTTCAAAGAAATCCATGGGCCGCGTGGTGAGGCTGCCATGCCCTTCAATGGTAATGGCAATATCTGCCAGCGCTGCAATGGGAGTGAACATGCGGATGCCTAAACCGGATTCCCCGCAGTTAATGCTGTCATAAAAAGGTTTTACGCCATTGCTGGTGATCTCTATATCTTCTGCTTCGCGTTTTATTTTAGCGCCCAGGTTTTCGGCTACTTCCAGGGCTGCCAGGCAATCATTGCTTAAGCCGGGGTTATGGATAACCGTTTTCCCCTTGCTGAGCAAAGCCGCTGCCACAGCGCGCTGCATGGCGCTTTTTGACGGGTTGGCAGTAACGGTGCCTTTTATTTCACCTGGTGATACGATGACTTGCATATTTTTCCTTTTTGATGGCGGAAGCAACAGCGGCTGCTTCCTGTTTACAGTTCTTGCAACAATTGTTTCAGCTGCTCAATGGGTACCGGCTTTGTTACGGCTTTGCCAAGGGATTCCAGCAGCACAAAGTGGATCACATCTTTCTCGCGTTTTTTATCCAGCTTAAAAATGTCAAATACTTTATCCTTGTTGGAGGTAAGCGTTACCGGCAGCTGGTAGTCGTTCACCAAGCGCATGAGGCGGTTGGTTTCTTCTGCCGGAAGGCCGCTTAGCTTTTCCGATATTTTGGCGGCAGCTATCATTCCAATAGCTACTGCTTTGCCATGCGCTATATTCTCGATCTTTTCCACGGCATGTCCCAGCGTATGGCCAAAGTTAAGGAAGCGGCGGATCCCTGTTTCAAATTCATCTTCCTGCACCACCTTGGTTTTCAGCTCCACAGAACGTTCTACCAGGTGTTCAAGAATATCCACATTACGCTCCAGGGCTTTATCACGGTTCTCTTCCAGGAAGTTGAACAGGTCAGCATCCAGTATGCAGGCATACTTAATGATCTCTGCAAAACCGTTATGCCACTCCTCATCCGGCATGGTGGCCGGCAAAGTATAATCAAACAAAATGAATTGCGGCTGGTTAATGGTACCCAGCAGGTTCTTGTGGTGGCCATGGCTAATACCATTCTTACCACCCAAAGAAGCATCTACCTGCGCTAACAGCGTAGAGGGCACAAAACCAAACGGAATGCCCCGCATATAAATGCTGGCGGCAAACCCGGTAAGGTCGGTGAGCATTCCCCCGCCAATACCTACCAGCATGGTTTTGCGATCGGCTTCCAGCTCTATGAGCCCGTTCACGATCTGCTGCACTACCTCCATGCTTTTGTTCTCTTCCCCATCGGGTATCACCAGCTTTTTCCAGCCGGGTAACCGTTGTCCATGAAACTGATCTACGTTTTCGTCCATCACCAAAATGGTCCTGGACATATCCACATAATTACCCAGTTGTGTCAGTTGCTCCCCCAGGTAATAGGTGGTAGTGCTTTGCTGGAATTGGTATTTGAGTGTTTTCATATGTTTGAGTTAGCGGAAAGCTGAAAGCTAAAAGCAGAAAGCCGATTGCATTATGCTTTAAGCTTTATGCTTTGCGCTTTTTGCTTTATGCCTTATGATCGTCATTCATTACACGGTTCTGGCGGTTAATGGATTCCAGGTGCACGGCATCAAAGTATTTCAGGATGAAATCTTTGGTAAGGCCCAGCTTATCACCTTTCTTGATGCTGCGGTCCAGGATCTCGTTCCAGCGGTTGGTTTGCAGGATGGTGATGTTGTTCTCTTTCTTGTACATCCCTATTTTCTCTGCTACCTTCATACGGTTGCCTAACAGCAGCATGATCTCATCATCTATCTGGTTGATCTGCGCACGCAGCTTTTCCAGGGCAGTATTGAAATCTTTCTGGTCAGTGCGCTCATGACGCCATACAATACCATCCAGTATTTCAGCCAGTCTTTCCGGTGTTACCTGCTGTTTGGCATCGCTCCATGCGTTATCAGGATCTACGTGTGTTTCCAGCATCAGGCCATCGTAATCCAGGTCCACTGCTTCCTGCGCAATTTCCTGCAGAATATCGCGGCGGCCGCCAATGTGGCTGGGATCACAGATCATGGGCAAACCGGGCATACGGCGTTTCAGCTCAATAGGCAGGTGCCACATGGGAGCATTACGGTATTCGGTATTGCCGTAGCTGGAGAAACCACGGTGTATTAAACCTACTTTGGTAATGCCTGCTTTCTGGATACGTTCTACTGCACCGATCCACAGCTCCAGGTCAGGATTAATAGGGTTTTTGATCAGCACTGTAGTATCCACACCTTTCAGCGCATCAGCTACTTCCTGCACAGAGAAAGGATTTACAGTGGTACGGGCGCCTACCCACAGGATGTCTACCCCGAAATGCAGCGCATCTTCCACCTGCTTACCGGTAGCTACTTCTATAGCAACAGGCATGCCGGTCAGTTCCTTGGCTTTTTGTAACCAGGGCAAACCCTTGGTGCCAATACCTTCAAAAGAACCGGGACGGGTACGCGGTTTCCAGATACCGGCGCGTAATACATCTACCTTACCGGTTTTAGCCAGCGCCAGCGCCGTGGCCAGCGTTTGCTCTTCTGTTTCTGCGCTGCAGGGCCCTGAAATGATCAGCGGCTTTTTGTCAGATGACGGGTCAGCGAATTTCGTTTTTGCTAAGATCTGTTCCATGTGTGTGTTTTTGGCTAAACGCTGAAGGCTTAATGCTGAACGCTGTTTGTGTTATTTGCCAAGCCTTTGCGCTTATGGATTTTTTAATTTTTGTTTATGTTAGTGCCACTTGCTTTTGCGTGAAGCGTTCAGCATGCAGCGTTTTGCTTATTTTAAAATCTTCCTGATCTTATTTGATTTCTGGATCAGCTTATAAAAGGCATCGTAATCTTCTTCTTCCAGCAGCTGTTTCATTTGCTGCAGCTGGTGAATATGTTCATCCAGCACATCCAGCACATTATTACGGTTATGCTTGAAGATGGGCACCCACATATCCGGTGAGCTTTTTGCCAAACGTACGGTTGATTCAAAACCACCGCTCGCCAGCTCAAAGATACGCCCCTGCTCTTTTTCCTTCTTTAACACCGTAAGCGCCAAAGCAAAGGAGGTGATGTGGGAGATGTGGGATACATAAGCTGTATGCAGGTCATGCTCCTCAGCATTCATATACACCAGGCGCATTTGTAAAGCATCTACCAGCGCTTCTATAATTTCCAGCGCATCTTCATCACTGTTCTTTACATCACACAGCACCATGGTGCGGTTAGTGAACAAATTAGGTATGGCTGCTTCCGGCCCGGAATACTCCGTGCCGGCCATGGGATGGGCCGCTACAAAACGACCTCTGTTGGGATGACCGGCAACGAGCTCTAAGATCTTTTTCTTGGTAGATCCCACATCCATGATCACATGTTGTGGCTGTACTTTATCCAGCATGGCGGGCAGCAGCTGCATTAATGCATCAACCGGTATGGCCAGTATAATTAACTGCGCCTGCTGCATAGCTTCATCCAGGGTAGCTGCTGCATCAATAAGCTTTAAGTCCAGCGCTTTTTTTATGTTCTGCTCCTGCTGGTCCACGCCAATTACCCGGCTGGCCATACCTTTCTCCTTCAGGCTAATTGCCAGCGATCCTCCGATTAATCCTACGCCTATTATAGCTACGACCATGTTTTACTTTTTTACTTTTTCTTTGATCCGGTCAATGGCTTCCTGGAACACCGCTTCATCCTTACACAGGCTTACGCGGATATAACCGTTACCGTTACTGCCAAAGATGCCGCCTGGGGTGATGAATACATGCGCCTTTTGCAGTATTTCATCTGTAATGGTATAACCATCTTTTGCGCCGGCCGGGATCTTAGCCCATACAAACAGACCTACCTGTTTGGTATCGAAAGTGCAGCCCAGCAGCTCCAGCAGCTCAAATACTTTTTTGCGACGGCCGCGGTAAATGGTGTTCAGCTCATCATACCAGTCCTGCCCCAGCTCCAGCGCTTTTACAGCAGCCATTTGCACGGGCTGGAACATACCGGAATCCATATTGCTTTTAAAACGCAGCACTTCATTGATCCAGGCAGCCTTACCAACCAGCATGCCTACACGCCAGCCAGCCATGTTGGATGATTTGCTGAGGGAGTTCAGCTCCAGCACCACATCCCTGGCCCCTTCTACCTGCAGCAGGCTTTCCGGTTTATCGTTCAGGATAAAGCTGTACGGGTTATCATGGCAAATAAGGATGTTATGTTTTTTGGCAAATGCTATTAATGCTTTTGCAAAGTTAGTATTGGTTACTGCGCCGGTAGGCATATGCGGGTAGTTCACCCACATCAGCTTTACCTTGCTCAGGTCTTTTTTTGATAAGGCATCCAGGTTGGGCAGCCAGCTGTTTTTTTCTTCCAGGTCATAATCCACCACGGTAGCGCCGCTCAGCTGCACGGCAGAGCGGTAGGTGGGATAACCGGGATTAGGTACCAGGGCTTCATCCCCTTCCTGCAGGTAGGTCATGCAAATATGCATTATACCTTCTTTGGAACCTATCAGCGGCAGCACTTCCGTATCTGCATCCAGGCTTACACCGTAAAAACGGTTATACCAGTTAGCCATAGCTGCGCGCAGGGCCGGTATACCTTTGTACCCCTGGTAGGCATGGGTGTTGGGCTTTTGCGCATACTCATTCAACGCAGCAATTACAGATGCATGCGGCGGCAGGTCCGGGCTGCCAATGCCCAGGTTAATAACGCTGGCGCCGGCCTTGTTCATCTCATCTATTTCGCGCAGCTTTTTTGAAAAGTAATACTCTTCCGTATGCTGTAATCTTTTGGCTACCTGTATGTTCATAAATTAATGCGTTATTCCTTTTTTATAAACACCTAATACCTTCAGGTGTTCGGTTAATGGCGTAATGTGTTCCAGGCCTTTGTTAAAGAGGTCCAGGCTTTCAAATTCCATATCTGCGTGAAAGTAGTAGGTCCACTCTTTGGCTGGTATGGGAAAAGACTGCAGCTTGGACAGGTTAATGCCGGCATCTGCAATTTTAGTAAGCACTTTGGCCAGGCTTCCCCTGTCATGCGAGGTTTGGAAGTATACCGATGCTTTGTTGGCATCCGGCGCAGGCGCGGTGCCATTGCGGGAAATAGCCAGGAAACGGGTATAGTTATTTTTAGCGGTGTGAATGTTGGGAGCAATAATATCCAGCCCAAACAGGTCGGCAGCCAGCTTACCTGCAATGGCAGCGGTGCTTTTCAGCTTTTTCTGTGCCACGTGTTTGGCGCTGAGGGCTGTATCTTCTGTTTCCACCAGCTTAATGTGCGGGTACTTTTCCAGGAAATCCATGCATTGCAGCAATGCCATGGGGTGGGAATGTACTTCGCGTATATCCTCCAGCGTTTGACCGGGCAATACCATCAGCTGTTGTTTGATCTGCAGGTATACTTCCCCGTTAATGTGCAGGCCGGAGTTCTTGAGCAGGCTGTAATTCGGCAAAATGCTGCCTGCAATCGAGTTCTCAATGGCCATTACACCGGCATCTACATCGGGTTGTTGCTTTACTTTTCTTACCAGCTCCGCAAAGGAAGCGCAGCACTCTACCGTTGTTTGCTTACCGTAATAACTCTGTGCTGCTATCTGGTGAAAAGATCCTTCAAAACCCTGTATTGCTATATTCATCGCTGTATTATTGCTGTTGTTATGTTGTTTTGTATATGGCCATAAAAAAAGGGCCCCGGAGGAGCCGGGACCCTTTTTTTGTAACTGGTTTATATTTTTTTAGTTATTACAAAAGAGTCCCGGCCTTCTCCACGTAAAAGAAGTAAAAGAAAAAGTAGTAAAAGTAAAAACCGGAACGACGCTGTAACATTGCTATTATTTTAAATAAGAAAGGGCCCCTTTTTCAGGAGGCCCTTTTGCTAGTTTCTTTTATATTTTGATACTTACAAACGACCTCCTATTTCCGGAACCAGAAATAATAAAAACCATAAAAGTATCCAAAGGTCGCAGTGCGTATCATATTGTATGATTGTTTGCCCGACAAAAATACACCGTGCTTTTTATTATCCAAGCACCGGCACTAAAAATTACATTTTATTCAATAAAAGAGAGCAAAAGGCAGTTTTCATTCAAAAAAACAAGCAGAAAAGGGCATGGTTTAGGAGGAAATGGCTTTTATAAGTGTATAAAAGACAGATAGTTGTATTAGCAAATATTTTTGAAAGAGTCCATGGTCGATGGTCCATAGTCC
>NZ_DATCRF010000193.1:0-3525 GCF_036569125.1 Chitinophaga sp.
ACCATATCCCGGTGATCACGGGTATGGGAATAGATATGCTGGAATTTTTACGGCTGGCAGAAGGGAAGATCCCCAACCTGGCCGGTATCAAGTATACCGCCGCTACCCTGCATGAATACCAGGCCTGCCTGAATTATAAGAACGGCAGGTTTGATATCCTGTACGGGTATGATGAGCTGCTGCTGCCGGCGCTGGCAGTAGGCGCACAGGCAGCTATTGGCAGTACCTACACTTTTGCAGCGCCGCTGTACCTGAAAGTGATGGCGTATTTCCGTGAGGGGAAGATAGCAGAAGCGCAGCAAATGCAGCTGCACGCCATTAACATGATCCGCTGCCTTTCCAGGTATTCGCCCATCCCTACACAAAAAACAATTATGAAGCTGATGGGCACGAACCTGGGGCCTTGCCGGCTGCCGTTGGTGAGCTTATCTGCGCAGCAGGAACAGGAGATCGGCAAATACCTGGAAGAGATAAAATTTGTTGAGGTACTGAAGAATGTTACTTCCAATGCATAGGCATGAGACGTATTTATTATTTCATATTTATTCTCTTAACCTGCGGTATGATTGAAAGTTGTATGCATGGCGGAAGCATGGTTACACAGGCCGGGTATCATTGGGATACCTTGCCTGCCATACCGGATAAAACGGGCTTTGCAGGCTCGTTTGCCGGTGTAGCAAATGGGGCATTGATCGTTGCAGGGGGCAGTAATTTTCCTAATGGAGGCACGCCCTGGAATGGCGGAAAAAAGGTTTGGTCCGACAGGATCTTTGTGCTGGAACACCCGCAGGGGCATTGGAAAGAAGCCGGCAGGCTCCCGCGCCCATTGGGTTATGGCGTATCCATATCAACAGAAAATGGATTGATCTGTATTGGTGGCAGTAATGCACAGGGACATTATAGGGATGTTTTTTTGATAAGCCGGCAGCAGGGGCAGATAGCCGTTACCGTTATGCCTTCCTTACCGGAGCCACTGGCCAATGCATGCGGTGTTATGGCAGATAGCTGCATTTATGTTGCCGGTGGCTTAAGATCAGCGGATGCACAAACAGCGGCAGCTGATTTTTATATGCTGGATCTAAAAGATACAGCCGCCGAACAGCACTGGCGTATACTGCCTTCCTGGCCAGGCCCCGCCCGAATGCTGGGTGTTGCCGGCGCACTGGGGCACGATATTTTCCTGTTCAGCGGCGCTACTTTAAAGAACGGGAAGCGGGAGTATTTAAAAGATGCTTACCGCTATAACCCGGAAACCGGCTGGCATAAATGTGCTGACATGCCGTTTGCAACGGTGGCTGCGCCTACGCCCGCGCTGATCTGCAATGATCATGTGCTGAACATTTTTGGAGGCGATACCGGCAAGGATGTGGAGCAGGCTGCTGCGCTGCGGGAGCGGCATCCGGGATTTTCTGATGAGATACTTGCATATGATCTAAACACGGATACCTGGACGCACAATGGGAAAATAGATACTCATCGCAATGCGGATGCGGTAACAGATCCCAACGCAAGCATCTGGGCGCCGGTGACCACTTCCTTTGTACAATGGAATGGGCTGCTGGTATTTCCCGGCGGGGAAGTGCGCCCCGGCACAAGAACACCGAATGTGCTAACCGCAACAGTAAACGGTATTAAATGATGAAACAAGCACGATATTATCCATGGGTAGTGGTAGCCCTGCTTTGGTTTGTAGCCTTGCTGAATTACCTGGACAGGCAAATGCTTTCAACCATGCGGCCTTCCATTCAGCTGGACATACGGGAGCTGGAAAGCGCCACTAACTTTGGCCGTTTAATGGCGGTGTTCCTTTGGATCTATGGATTAATGTCGCCGGTGTCCGGCATTATTGCAGATAAGGTTAGCAGGAAGTGGCTGATCATAGGCAGCCTGTTCGTATGGTCGGGCGTTACGCTGCTCATGAGCTATGCTACCGGTTTTAACCAGCTTTACTGGTTAAGGGCTGTGATGGGCATCAGCGAGGCATTGTACATTCCTGCAGCATTGTCGCTCATAGCGGATTATCACGGCTCTGCCACCCGCTCGCTGGCAGTAGGCCTGCATATGACCGGGTTATATATGGGGCAGGCGCTGGGTGGTTTTGGCGCTACCATTGCAGCTGCTTACTCCTGGCAGGCCACCTTTCATGGGTTTGGTCTTATTGGTGTTATCTATTCCGTGATCCTGATCTTTTTCCTGCGGGAAAAACGCGCACCTGCAGCAACAGCGCCGCTTACAAATGAAGAGCAGCCGCATTTTTTCCAGGGCCTGAAAGGTTTATTAACCCTGTTGCCGTTCTGGATCATCCTGTTATATTTTTCCATTCCCAGCATACCTGGCTGGGCTATCAAGAACTGGCTGCCTACACTTTTTTCCAACAGCCTGCATGTGCCAATGAGCCAGGCAGGTCCTGTAGCCACTATTACTATAGCAGCATCTTCTTTCCTGGGCGTAATTGCCGGCGGTTTATTATCTGACCGCTGGGTGCAGTGGAATGTAAAAGGCCGCGTGTACACCAGCGCTATTGGCCTTGGGTTAACCATACCAGCCCTGTTCCTGCTGGGGGTGGGGCATTCCACCTTCTTCCTGGTGGCATCTGCCTTTTGTTTTGGTATTGGTTTTGGCATGTTTGACGGCAATAATATGCCCATCCTGTGCCAGTTTGTTGCGCCGCGGCACAGGGCTACGGCCTATGGACTTATGAATATGGGCGGTGTATTTTCCGGCGCATTTATTACCAACTTCCTGGGTAAGTCAACAGATGCAGGGCACCTGGGGCGGGATTTTGCTCTAATGTCAGTAGTGATCCTGGCAGCGGTTGTTATGCTGCTGGCGTTCCTGCGGCCTAAAGTTAAAGATGCTGCTTAGCTGTTGCGTTTCATATACTCCACGGGAGAAAGGCCAAACTGTTTGCTGAAGCTTCGCCCGAAATTGGCCAGGGAGCTGAACCCCAGCATATCCGCTACCTCATTCACCTTGTAATTGCCTGTAAGCAGCAGCTCGGCTGCTTTCTTTAAACGGGTAAGATTGATCAGCTCATGAGGGCTCATATCAGACAGCACGCTGATCTTCCGGTATAAGGTAGGGCGGCTCATGTTCATTTGTTTTGCCAGGAACTCTACATCCAGCATTTTATCGTCCAGGTGTTTGCCAATGATCTGCTGTAAATTTCCCAGGAACTGCTCATCGGCCTTATTATACGCCATGCTTTTTATATGCGCCAGCGGCGAGCTTGCAAAATGGGCTTTTACCTTATTACGGTTGCTGAGCAGGCTGGCTATCTGCGCCTGCAAAAATTCAGGGGAAAAAGGTTTCTCCACATAAGCATCTGCACCTATTTCCAGGCCTTCTATCTTCGCCTGCAAAGTATTTTTGGCGGTAAGCAGTATCACGGGTATATGGCAGTACTCCACGTTATTCTTGATATGGCTGCAAAGCTCAAAGCCATCCATGTCCGGCATCATTACGTCGGATACTACCAGCTGTATTGCTTCGGTGTTCAATACTTCCAAAGCCCCTGTACCGCTG
>NZ_DATCRF010000194.1:0-5067 GCF_036569125.1 Chitinophaga sp.
TATAGAGAAGCTGGGCGACTGGTACCTGTCTGAAAGCCGGGATCCCAACGACATGACAAAAATGAACCCCAACTGGGATCCTACAACCAAAATGCCGGGCATTGAGGGCGACAATTACAAAAATGGCTATGAAGCCAACTGGTGGAAGTTAATGACCAATTCCCGCCCCAGGATCCAGAACCATAACATCAGCTTGAGCGGACGCTCAAAGAAGATCCGGTTTTACCTGGGCTATGGCTATTTTGACCAGCTGAACCTTATTATGAATGATAATTACAGGCGGAACAGTGTACGGCTCAACGTGGAAGCCAAACCCGCCGATTGGCTCACAGTAGGCGCTCAAACAGGACTTTCCATCAATGATTACAGTGGTGTTTCGCCCACTTTTTCCGACATCATGCAGCTAAAGCCATACAACCTGCCCTTTGATCCGAAAACCGGTCAGATGCTGGAGTTTTATGCGCAAACAACTACGCCCACTGCATTGGAAATACTCAAAAGGTCCAGGGATGTTGACCGGAACATGAACATCATAGGAAATTTTTTCGTCAGCGTGGACATTCCGTATGTGAAAGGGTTGAACTACCGTGTGAACTTCGGAAACAATTATATCTACACCAACCGGTTTAATTACAATGCGCCTACCGTTGAAGCTACCGCCTATAAAACCTATATGACGGATTATTTTCTGACACTGGATCACATTCTTACCTATAAGCGGGACTTCGGAAAACATGGGGTGGACCTGACCTTGCTGTATGGCGCAGAGAAGAACACGCACGATGGCACCAGCACCTCCGCCGGCGGTATCACCAATGGGGGATTATCCTATAACAGGCTGGATGTGGGCGATCCCGCGCGGCTTACCACCTCAAACGATCTGGCTATCCTACCCTGGAAGGAAACGGCGCTTTACCAGATGGCCCGGCTGTCTTATTCGTTCGACAAAAAATATATCTTAACCGGTACTGTAAGAAGGGATGGCTTTTCCGGCTTCTCCGCTCAAAACAAATGGGCCACCTTCCCGTCTATTGCTTTTGCATGGCGTTTAAAAGAAGAACAATTCCTTCAGCAGGTTGGCTTTATCGACGACCTGAAATTAAGGCTGTCTTACGGGGCTACCGGTAACAGAACCGTGGGCCGGTACCAAACGCTTGCCCAGATGAGCGTTGGATTAGCGAACGGTTATTTATACGGCAGCTCCGGCGGTGCACAGCTGGGCTCTTACTTAAGCCAGCTGCCCAATTCCGGCCTGCGCTGGGAAACTACCCGCTCCTTTAACACCGGTGTGGACTTCTCATTTTTCAACAACCGGCTCTTTGGTTCGCTGGACCTGTATTTCTCCAATTCCGTAAACCTGCTGAACTCCAGGGCAACGCCTACCATCACCGGCTTTAACAGCTTCCTGATCAACATCGGGAAGATCCAGAACAGGGGACAGGAGCTGAACATCACCGGCGTACCGGTAAGCAACAAAAACTTCAGGTGGGAAGTAACGGCTAATTTCTTCCGCAACCGGAACAAAGTGCTGGATATAGACGGTACCAAAAATGATCTGATCAATGGCGCAGATCCCATCTTAAGCTACTTTATCGGTCAGCCTTACGGTGTAGTGTACGACTACAAGATCACCGGTATGTACCAGCTGGGAGAAGAGGTGCCCGCAGGCCTTGCTGCACAGGGCTTCAAAGCCGGTCAATATAAAATTGAAGACAGGAACAAGGACGGCCAGATAACACCGGCAGATAAACAGATCCTGGGCAAACTGGATCCCTCTTACAGTGTGGGGATTTCCAACAGCTTTCAATACAAAGCATTCCAGTTAAAATTCTTCATCAATACCATTCAGGGTGGTAAGAACGGCTACCTGGGAGCGCCGGGTATTATGCTGTTGAACCCGGACAATATCCGGAATAATAACGGCTTTGTATACGACTACTGGACGCCTAACAATCCTAATGCCCGTTATAGAAGCATCGCTGCCTATGTAGCCACACTGGGTGAAAATTTTGGTCCTTATCAGGCCCGGAGCTTTATCCGCCTCCAGGACATCACCCTTACCTATATGCTGCCGGAAGGGATGCTGAGCCGCTTAAAAATAATAAAGGCAGCAAGCATATACGTGAATGCACAAAACCTTTTGACCATTACCAAATGGGATGGATGGGATCCTGAATCCAACCCTCCGGCCAGTCAGCGGTCCTCATTGGGATTGAGGATACCGGGTGGCCTGGGCCTGGACCAGAACGGTTACCCCGTGATGAAGAACTATTCACTCGGCGTAAATGTGACCTTTTAATGCTTTCACCTGTAAACTTTAAGAAATGAAAAAGAGAATCATCATATACATGCTGAGCATCGTTGCAGTGTTATCTTCCTGCAGTAAGAGCTTCCTGGACGAAGATCCGCTATCCATCTATACACCGGATAATACGCTGCAAACAGCCATCCAGTATCAGCAGGCTACCAACAACCTGTACAACGGCGTCCGGAATATTTACATGGGCAATATTAACCTGGATACTTATTTCGGTTTGTATTATGCTACTGACTTTGCTTATAACGCCACCGACTATGATCCTGCTGCGAAGTTAAATGCCTATAAGGCCACCATGGTGCCCAGCTATCTTATTCCAACGGGTATCTGGACAGCGTATTACAAGATCATCACGAATGCTAACCTGATCATCAACCGGCTGAATAACGCCCCCCAGCTGAGCGATGCTGATAAGAACAGCTTCCTGGGCCAGGCATTGTTCTTCAGAGCTTATTCGTATAACGTACTGGCCAACCTGTACGGCGGGGTGCCTGTTGAACTGAATGAGCTTTCAGGTCCGCGGTACGACTATGTACGCTCCAGCCGTGCGGAGGTATACCAGCAATGCAAAAAAGATCTGCAGCAGGCTATCGGTTTGTTGTCTGATATTAACCAGGTGCCTGATGGTACGGTGAATAAACAAATTGCCAAACATGTACTCACGGAAGTGCTCATCTCTTTAAAGGATTATGATGGCGCTATTACAAGTGCATCAGAGGTGATCAACTTTCCCGGCTTATCGCTGATGACCAGCCGGTTTGGGAGAAGAGCCAGTTTACCGGGTGATGTTTACCGGGACCTGTTTGAATACAATAACCAGAACTACAGCACCGGCAACCATGAAGGGCTGCTGGTGATACAAACCACGCTGAACAACTCCGCATCCGTAGGCGACCAGACTGCCTGGGCGGTAGTTCCGAGCCTGACGGGTGTTAGAATTGTGGAATCCACCACTAAAACTAAAATGGCCATCCTGTACAACGCCAAGTTCGTGGACAGCGTTTCTTCCAATGGTATCGGCTGGATCCGTCCTACCAATCACTTTTTCTATGAGATATGGACGCCGGGTGATATCCGCAATTCTTCCTATAACATTGTTCGGGATATCCGTATTTCCGGTGTACCGGCTAATTCTCCCGATTACGGTAAATGGTACGTGAAAGATGGTTACAAAGACAAAGTACAACCGGCAGACTTCAGAGATACCATCCGCAATTTTTACCCGGTGATCAGGAAAACATCTCCATCAGCAGGTGATTTCGTATCCGCTGCCGGCCCGGCCATCCTCACCAATGTGACTAATCCGTTTGGCGGATTTTTGTTAAACGGCGCCTCCCGCTTGTTCATGCAAAAATATATGGCCCGTTTGGCAGAGACCTATCTGTTAAGAGCAGAAGCCTATATCGGGAAAGGACAAAAACAGCAGGCAGCAGATGATATCAATGTGCTGCGGCGCAGGGCGCAAACTACGGAGGCCAGTGCTGCAGAAATGAATATCGATTACATCCTGGATGAACGTTTGCGGGAATTGTACATGGAAGAGTTCCGGGCGGTAACCCTTACCCGGTTGGGGCTGTTATATGACCGGGATAAAAGGTACAATCCTAAGTCGGGTTTGACGATTGAGACGTACCATAATCTCTGGCCGATACCTGCGACTGAGATCACGCAGAATACGGGGGCGGTGTTGGAGCAGAATCAGGGGTACTAAAGTGAAAGTAATAGTTCCGGCCATCGGGGCCGGAACTATTATTTAATGTATTATACACTCCCAATAATCTTCTTCCAGCGTGGCAGCTGTGCCGGCGCTTTGTCAGCCACTTCTTTCAAAAACTGTTCGGCAACTTTCTGATAACCTTTTTTCAGATCAGAAAGTGGAAAGGTTTTGTTGTGCCATTTTTTGATGCCGCCGCCATCTGAGATAGCCGAAAAATAATGAGTTTAGGTTGTAAGTTCACAACAAATCATCTTCCACCTGTTCCAATATCATATCCCACCAGTTACCATCCTTCAGGGCTACTGCATCATGTTGCTTAAAAAACTCCTTCATAGATCTGAACTCCTTTTTCTGATCAAATTTTTCCTTCTTAGGTGGTGGAGGAATTGCTGCGGTTCTATTCTTCATTTCCTGCAGGCGTTTCATCATCTCGTCGCGGGAGTAGGAGGCAACAGGCGTGTCAGTAGCTGATTTGCGTTGCTGATATTGTTGATAGTATTGCAGGAAGGTTAAGAATGCCGGAAGATCAGCATTTATAAAGACAGGAGGCGTTTTTTCCTGTTCATTAATGCTGTACACGGCGCCGGTGCCTTCTTCCAAGGCGATCGCATGCACATTTTCCCACTCATATCCGATCTGCCGGTATGTTTTTCCGTTTACCGGGATTGCTTTGAGGTCACCCTGCAGGTAAATGCCCAGTGCAATATCTTTTTGAGAGATTGGCAAGCCTGTTTCCTGCAGCCAGGTTTTTGTTGCAGCTGGCAGCTGCATAGTGCGCAGCTGTGCGTCAGTGAATGTGATTACTCCCTGCTTGTATAAATCCTGTAGTTGTTCCTTACTGATCATAATACATTATCTATAGCTAAAATTATTATATCCAGGGATCTTGCACAATTACTTTTCATGGCCACCAAAACATGCTAATGCCGTTTGGAAGGCTAACGATGCAATTAGCTAATGCATCACTTCAAAAGCCCCAATGGCCCTCTGTGAAAGGAACCTGTTTCCATTATAATCCCTTTCAGGATGCTTT
>NZ_DATCRF010000195.1:0-6692 GCF_036569125.1 Chitinophaga sp.
GTTCATGTACATCTGCAGGTGATGGCCTGCTATCAGCTCATGATGCACGGTAGCGCGGGAGAAATGGGGGTTATTGCCACGCATGCTCATCAGCTTATCTTCCTCGCTCATATCATCCGTTGGGTAAGAGATGCTTAACACTTCCCCGCCTGTGAAGAAGGGATTCACCAGTTGCCGCTCCGGCGTCATCATGATCATGCGCCAGCTTTCTTCCGCCAGGGGCGGAATAGTTACCAGCTCTTTCTGTTTCAGGAAGGCAACGGATTCATTATATAGTTTCATGATGGCCTCCGGTTGTTTGCCGGCAGGCACATAGGTGTTCTTTACTTTTTCCAGCGCCTTTTTCCAGTCGTCGCCAAAACCCATTTCCCGGGAGGCTTTCAGCATTTCAGCATCACACCAGGCAAATTCCTTGTTGGCTATTTGTATCAGCTCTTCGGGGGTGTAAGGGATCAATTCATCCTGCAGCTGGCGGATCAGCTCATCACGGCCAATGGGATAGCCGATAATACCGCTGCCATCATCCTTACTACCGGGAGCAATTTTTTCCTGTGCTTTCCAGGCAATGGCATAGGTGCTTAAAGCGGTATCCAGGTCGGCATAGGGTTTGGCCATCCACCAGGTGTATTGCGGATCATAGCTGTTGTAGAACTGGTGTACGCTGTGCAGCGCATCCTTTAAACCTTTTACAATACCCTCTGCTCTGAGGATGTGGTAGATATCGACATTCTTTTCTTCCCGCAGCGCTTTGGCTTTCTTCAATACATCTACCGACATGCTGTGAAAATCCGCGGCCAGCTGCTGCGCATTTTGCTCTGTGCCGCGCCTGCGCAGCTTTTCCACTGCGTAAAGCTTATCTGCAAAGGGAAACCATTCTTTTAGCTTGTTGTATTGCGTTTCTTCTTCCTGTAAGCTGTGCTGCTGCGCCTGAAGGTCTTTTTTGAACAGGATATAATCTACCCGGCTACCGGTGGGCAAGGCGTTAAAATCAACCTGGTCCAGCTGCTGCAGGTATTGATTATTGAGCTTTTGCAGCTGCTGCCGGCGTTCCGGCGAGTTACCTACAAAATAAAAACGGCTAATGCTGCCTTTATCCGCATTATACATTACCATGAGGTTATTGATCTCGCTGGTTTGCTGGTATAATGCTGCAGGCGCCTGTTGTTGCGCATGCGCTACTGAGTTAGCGGCTGCCAATGCCGTTAATACCCATACGATCCTGGTTGCTGCCTTTTTGCCCATCATGTTATATGTGGTTTACTTATCCCCGTTGCGGGTGGAAAGGTGTTATGTCCATAGAAGAAGGTACGCCCTGTACCAGCTCACTTACCAGCTTGCCGGTACCTGCGCCCAGGCTGATTCCCAGCATGGAGTGCCCGGTGGCAATAGTTAAATTCGTATAAGGCTGTACGTTACCAATGTAGGGCAAGCCATCTGCACTGCAGGGGCGGTAGCCATACCATACCTTATCTGCCGCAGGCATGGGAATATCATACGCCGGGAAATAACGTTTTACAGATTCCAGGATGCCCTGCACCCTTTGCATGCGCGGCGGGGCATTTACCCCGGTAATTTCCATGGTGCCGCCAAAGCGGATCTTGTTCCCATCCATGGGTGAAATGGCCACCCGGGCCTCGCTTAATATTATGGAGTGATGCACTTTATAAGGCGCATTTTCATACGTTACGGAATATCCGCGCCCGCCTACCATGGGTAAGCGCAGGTTCAGCTGTTTGGCCACCGCGCTGCTCCACACACCGGCTGCCAGCACCACATGATCTGCCGGGTATTGCTGGCTGGCTGTTTTCACGCCTTTCAGCATTTTGCCTTCTGTAATAAAACCTGTTACTTCCTGGCTGCCTATCAGCCGCACGCCTTTTTGCTGCAGCCAGTTCAGCAAACATTGCATAAGCTTATTGGGATACAGCTGCGCATCGCCGGCAAAATACAGTGCGCCTATCGCATCTATATCCGCACCCGGCTCCATGGCCTGCAGCTCTGCTTTATTTAACAGGCAGGTATCTAACCCCAAGGCTAAAGCGTCTTTTAAAGTATGTTCAGCATGGTGCGCATTTTCTTCTGTTTTAAACAGCTCCAGCATGCCTTTGGGCTCATAGGCGAAATCCATACCCGGCAGCTGCGCCCAGCTTTCATACAGCTGTTTGCTCAGCAAAGCAATATCCCGCAGGGGAATGGCCGACCGCTCCACATGCTCTTTGGTGGCGCTTTTCATGAACTTCAATCCCCAGGAGATAAGCTCCCCGCTTAAACGCGGCTGCACATAAAATGGGCTTTTGGCATTCAGCATCCATTTTAATCCCTGCTTTATAATACCCGGTGTGGCCAACGGCACAAAATGGCTGGGGCATACATACCCTGCATTGCCGTAGGAGCAGCCCTGCTGCATATCCGTAGTATCCAATACAGTTACCTTATACCCTGCATCCTGCAAATAGAATGCGCTGCTAAGGCCAATAATTCCGCCGCCAATGATGATAACTTCCTTAGACATATTGTTCTGCTATATTACCTGTAATCCGTATGCATACGGATCATCTTCCGGGTCAATTGTAATGGTGTTGTAGCCGTAGATCCTTGCCCAGCCTTCAATACTGGGGCGGATAGCCGGCACGCCGCCGATGCTGGTTTCCTCTTCTATACGGCCAATGAATTTAGAGCCGATAATGCTTTCGTGAATAAACTCATCGCCTTTTTTAAGCTTGCCTTTAGCGTACCACTGCGCCATACGGGCAGAGGTGCCGGTGCCGCAGGGTGAGCGGTCGATGGCTTTATCGCCATAGAAAACGGCATTACGGGCGGTGGAAGTTTGATCTAACACCGCCCCGGTCCATAATACATGGGAGCAGCCGTTGATATGCGGATTGTCCGGGTGTACGAACGTATATTTTTCGTTGATGCGTTTCCGCATTTCGCGCGCCCAGGTAATGAGCTGTGCGGAGGAATAATTTTCCAGTCCGGAGAAATTCTCCTGCACATCTACAATGGCGTAGTAGTTGCCCCCGTAGGAAACATCTACCTTCAGCAGGCCCAGGTCAGGACATTCTACTTCCAGATCTGTTGCAGCCAGGTACGACGGCACATTCGTAAGCTTTACGCTTTTTACCTTATTGCCTTCCTGTTTGTAAGTAACGGTTACCAATCCTGCCGGTGCTTCCATACGCACTACGCCGGGCGTTTTAGGCGTAATAAGCCCTTCCTCAATAGCAATGGTAATAGTGCCAATGGTGCCATGGCCGCACATGGGCAGGCAACCGCTGGTTTCTATGAACAGCACTGCTACATCATTCGCCGGATCATGCGGCGGGTATAAAATACTGCCGCTCATCATATCATGCCCGCGGGGCTCAAACATCAGCCCTTTACGGATCCAGTCATATTCACGTAAAAAATGATTACGCTTCTCACTCATGTTGCTGCCTTCCAATACCGGCCCGCCGCCGGCTACCAGCCGAACGGGGTTACCGCAGGTATGCGCATCAATGCAAAAAAATGTTTTCTTAGCCACTGGGTCAATTACGAATTATCAATTACGAAATGCGAAGCATTCATGAGCACCATTAAAAAATAATCATGAATGCGAATAATTACGAATTAAGTAGAACGAGATTTTCGTTGTGCGTTGAATATGAATGCCATTCAACGGAAGCCACCTTATTCTCTCTTATATTTAGAAACTTTCAATGTATTTAGAATGTGCATGTGGTCCGTTAATATCCGATTGCCCTCATTCCCAAAAATATTCAGAAGCCCTGAGTACAAAGTTGCGAGTATTGATCAAAGGTTTGCAAAAATTAACATAAAATCATGGGTATCCTGCCCGTATCAGATTAAAATGAGGGCAGCTACCGGTTAATTTATGGTAATTCGCTGGTTACCGGTTCCTGCTTTTGTACCGGCGCGGCCACTGCTTTTTTGCCCCATACCCCGTAATATACAGGTATGCCCAGCAGCACCAAGCCCAGTCCGGGCCAGGTATACATAGGTTTATACGCCAGCAGCGACAGGCAAATAATGGTGGCGGCCACCACATAGAACAAGGGTAATACCGGGTAACCAAAGGCTTTGTAAGGGCGGTGCAGATCCGGGCGCTTGCGGCGCAGGCGGAAAATACCGATAATGGTCAGGATGTAAAAGATCAATACCACAAAGATCACATAATCCAGCAGCTGTCCGTATTTACCGCTTAAACACAGCAGCGAGGCCCACAAACATTGCAGCCACAGGGCTTTGGAGGGTACTGCATTCTTATTTAAGGTGGCCAGCTGTTTAAAGAACAGGCCATCATTGGCCATGGTATAATACACCCGCGCGCCCGCCAGTATGAGCCCGTTGTTACAGCCGAAGGTTGATACCATGATCAACGCAGCAATAATATACGTGCCCATGCTGCCAAAAATGTGTACGGAGGCCGCCACCCCTACCCGGTCGCTTTCTGCAAAAGCCACTTCGTGTAAAGGCATTACCCCCAGGAACATCATGTTGGTTGACACGTAAATGATGGTTACCACCAGGGTGCCCAGGAACAGGCTAAGGCCAATATTCTTTTCCGGACGTTTGATCTCTGCTGCTATGAAGGTTACGTTATGCCAGGAATCACTGCTGAACAAGGTGCCCACCATACTGCCTGCAATAGCGCCCATTACCGCTAAGCCGGTATAAGGCAGCAGCCCTTCGGGTGTAAGCTTTTGCAGGGCAAAGCCGGTTTGCCAGTTAGCATCCCACACCTCTTTACGGGCAGCCAGCAAAAAGCCGAAAATAATAAGGCCGAACAAGGCGGCTATTTTGGTGAGCGTAAAAGTGGTTTGAATGATCTTACCCTCCTTTACGCCGCGTGTATTCACATACGTGAGTAATACGATCAATAAAATGGAGGTGAGCTGCGCTGCCGTGACCTGCATAAAGCCCAGATCGGCCAGCACATTCTTTTCACTTAAAGCGGGAAAGATATACGCGGCAAATTTGGCAAAAGCCACCCCCACAGCGGCAATGGTGCCGGTTTGTATAACGGTGAAAAAGCTCCACCCATACAGGAAACCCACCAGGGGGTTAAAGGCTTCTTTGAGATATACATACTGGCCGCCGGCTTTGGGAAACATAGCGCTTAGCTCTCCGTAGCTCAGCGCTGCCGTGAGGGTTAACACACCAGCCAGCACCCATACAATTGTAAGCCAGCCTGCTGAGCTTACATTGCGTACAATATCGGCGCTTACGATGAAGATACCGGAACCGATCATAGACCCGGCTACGATCATGGTAGCGTCCAGCAGCCCGAAAGAGCGCTTAAAAGATGTTGGTTGATCTGTTGACATATGTATGTTTTATAGGTCCATGGTCGATGGTCCATAGTCCATTGCCTTGTACGATATAACAGCTACTGCGTGTTATGTAAACGGCCTGTTGTCCTACAGCTTTCCACGGTATACAAACATTACGTAGTGGGCAATGGACCATCGACTATGGACCATGGACTGCTACCGCGTATACTCATTATCCACCATTCGCCAAATGCCCAGCGGGTTAGCGTTTTGCAGGGCAGGTGGCAGCATGCTGTCCAGGAATCCCTGGAAACATACCGGCCGCACCCAGCGTTTAATGGCGCTGGTGCCTACAGAGGTAAAACGTGCATCGGTAGTAGCCGGGAACGGGCCGCCATGCACCATAGCTGCGCATACTTCCACGCCGGTAGGCGGTGCATTTAAGATAACACGGCCGGCCAGGGTGGTTTGCAGGGCAATAACATCCGCATAGGCGGCCATATCAGCCTCTGTACCTACTGCGGTGGTAGTAAGCTGGCCTTTTACACTTTTCAGAACGGCCTTCAGCTCCTCCTTATTATCACATACTACCAGCAGTGAGGAGGGGCCAAACACTTCCTCTTTCAATACCGGGTTAGCCAGGAAATCCTTTGCTGTTACACGGGCCAGCGCCGGGTGGGCTTCCAGCTCCGCGGGCGCTGTTACTGATTCGCTTACCAGCGCTACGCCCTGCTGCGCCAGTATTTGCTGCCGGCCTTTTGCATACGCCTGCTGAATACCGCTGTGCAGCATTTTTTGCGGGGCGCATTGGGCAATGGCTTCGCCCAGCAGCTGTGCAAAATTATCCAGCGCTGCGCTGCGGATACCCAGCAGCAGGCCGGGATTGGTACAAAATTGTCCCATCCCCAAAGTAACCGACCCGCCAAAGGTTTGCGCCAGTGCAGCGGCATTTTTTTCCAGCGTATCCGGGAGGAATACCACCGGGTTAATGCTGCTCATTTCCGCAAACACGGGTATAGGGGTTTCTCTCTGATTGGCATAATCGAACAATGCCTTACCGCCTGCAAATGAGCCGGTAAAGCCTACGCCCGTGGTTAACGGGTGTATCACTAATTGTTTTCCTATATCGTTGCCCGGAGCTGCTACATGCTGTACCGTGTGCTCCGGCATATTCGTCTTTTTAATAGCTTCCTGCATAGCCGCAAATACCTTCTGGGAGGTTTGGGCATGTGCCGGGTGGCCTTTGATCACCACGGTGGCGCCGGCAGCCAGCGCACTGGCGGTATCGCCGCCGGCAGTGGAGAATGCAAAGGGAAAGTTACTGGCGCCAAACACCACTACCGGGCCTATGGGCAGTAACATTTTACGTATATCCGGCCGGGGCGGTGTGCTGGCGGGGTTAGCGGTATCTATCAC
>NZ_DATCRF010000196.1:0-15559 GCF_036569125.1 Chitinophaga sp.
TCTCCAGCTGTTATTTTTCCTGTATTCAAGCGCCTCAATCCTTATAAAAAACGTAGATATTTTTCGGTTGCTCTAAAGCTATTTCCGGAACATCGTTGTCGGGTTTAATGCCTTCCATATTGCTTTGCCCGCAAAGAAAAATAACCGGCAGCCATGAGGAATCAGGGTGCTGCAGGTTGTCAACATTTATGGGCCGGTTTGAGAATGACGGAAACAGCCCTGTAAAATTACGCAAACAGCCACCCTCATTGACAGGCCCATGGTCTATCTTTGAAACTGATCTTAGCATGTTAACCGGCATTTTAAAAGCAGCCGGATCTTTATAAATTGCCTGGCTCGTCCCGGGATCGTGCATGCAATCATCGTATCAAAAAGAATTAAACATAAAACCTTTAGTTTATGAACACCAAAAAAATATGGGCCAATTTCAGTGTACAGGATTTAGAGCGGACCACTAAATTCTATAAGCAGCTCGGATTTAAACATAACGGTGATTCCGGCCAGCTGACCAGCTTTTTCTTTGGAGAGGAGAACTTTATCATCCATTTCTTTCTGAAGGATGCGCTTGAACCCGGCATGAAGGGAGCTATCATTGATACAAAAGCGGGGAATGAAATTATTTTTACCCTTTCTGCAGAGACGAAGGAAGCGGTTGATAATTGGGAAAAAGAGGTGCAGCAAGCCGGGGGAACCATCGTTTCCAGGCCGGAAGAGTTTGGAAAAGGATATTATGGTTTCGTATTTGCGGATCCTGATGGCCATAAGTTCAATGTATTTCAAATGTAGTATTACGCTTGTCCGGCTAAAATTCAGTTTAGGCCGGACATAACCTAACAGCAAACAATTATGAGCAGTATTAACAACACTATCGCAGGGCTGGAGCTCGCACAGATCGGCTGGGTAGTTCCGGATATTCACGCCGCCGTAAAATTCCTTTCAAACGCCCTGGGGATCGCCGGCTTTCCCGAACCGGAACATGTTCGTGCACAGGACCTGGATATGACCTATTATGGCAAGGTTGCAGCCGCTGAATGGCTAACCACGCAGACCTATAACGGTGGCACCTTCATCGAGCTTGTTCAACCTCTTTCGGGGCAAAGCATGTTCCATGACTATCTTGCAAAATATCCCGCAGGCGGTACACAGCATCTTGCATTCCGTATGCCGGTTAGTGATTTTGAGCGGGTTACCGGCGATCTGCGCGAGCAGGGTTATGCGGTCATCAGTGAGGTAGATCACCCCATAGCACGAATGGCTTTCTTTGACACTTATCAAACGCTGGGCGTTGCCACTGAGATTATGGGTATTACGCCGGAAGGATGGGGCGCGATTAAGCAAATGGAGAAGGCCCGCTGAGGGCCTCCCGGCAGATATATTGCAGCGGTTAGTTTTCGGTGCGGGGACTGAAAGCTAACCGCTCTTTAATTGAAACCTTTTCCGCTGGTATCTCTTTGGCTGATTTAAAGAAGTCTCTTATGCACTAACAGTAGCTGATCCGAATAACGATCAGCTTCACTATAGAAGAGGGTACACATAGCTACAATATTAATTGGGCAAGGTGTAGGACGGTGCAAAAAAGGACATTATCTTATGCTAAGAATAATGCCTTGTTCAGGCAGTATGTTACAAAGCTGTTATTCAGGTTTGTTATAAGTATGCCGGGTATGCACTTCTCCATCAGCATTGGGCCGCACAAAGTGAGCCTGCTACCGTAGCGTGATAAAGTTTGGTTATTAGCATAACCGCTACATTGGGTACGTGCTGAAAAACGTCTTATTTGCCGCTGCCTGTACAGCTAATGATAATGCTGCTATGTCTCCAATATTTTCAGCCAGGCTGGCAGGCATTATTTTACATGCTTCATAAGATGCCCGGAGGGCCTCTTTTTCCAGGACCGCCCTCATCGCAGGTTCCAGTAACGATTGGGCCCTGCCGTAAATACTACCCAATAATATGATTTCCGGGTTCAGTATGTCTATCAGTAAAGCCAGCGCTTTGCCCAGGTAAGTACCACAATCCCTGTAGATCTCAAGAGCCGTAGCATCGCCTTTATAAGCTGCTTCCGCAACCAATTTGGCATTTAGTCCCGGCAGATCCTCCAGCCGCCCGCAGAAGGACACTTGTTTGCCCATCTGCAGCTGCTGGCGGACGCGGATTTGCGCCAGTTGCGCAATACCGCCGCCACTGCACCAGCCTTCGAAAGAGCCGGCTTTGCCAAAACCAACCGGGCCCATATCTGACAGGCGCATGTGACCTGTTTCTCCCGCCAGGTCAGCTGTCCCGGAATACAATCTTCCATTTAAAATAAGTCCGGCTCCCATACCTGTTCCGAAAGTCAGGAATACCAGGTTGTCATATCCTTTACCCGCCCCATACTTCCATTCGGCCATGGCGCCTGCATTGGCGTCATTTTGCAACAATACAGGTTTATGAAACCTTTTGCTGGTCATCTCAACAATGGGAACATTATCCCAGCCCGGCAAATTGGGCGGTGACAATATCACTCCCCGCTTGCTGCTCAACGGCCCTCCGCAGCTGATGCCAATGCCCTGAAGGGCATCCGGTTCAATAGCATTTCTTTCCAGCAAAGCCCCGGCATGTTCGTATAAGGCAGCGATCATTTCATACACCGGCCTGTCTGTGGGTACTGTTATCTTGTCTCTGATCTCCAGTCTGTCGCCGCTTTTTTCTTCTCCCAATATTACCGCACACTTGGTTCCTCCTATATCAAATCCTAAGATCATTAGCTGTACGATTTACTTTTATGGTTTTAATGAGGCAACGGCCAGGTTACTGAACGTAACTTTTCCGTGTTTGGCAAATAAGCCCAGGACAGTCCCTTTTTGTTCGGACAGCCTGTTTACTATACAACGTTTACCACCTATGCATACGTCGATGATATCACCTTTCATGACTACCTGTACGCTGGTCTTCCTATTCATATCTTCCACCGCATTGATGGTGGTGCCCGCCAGTTTTACCTGCCTGTTGATGGCTGAAAATTCCAGCTTATAACCTTCGCCGCCGTTCTTATTACTGCGCAGGAAAAGCCCCCAGTTTTCTGTGCTGACATTTACCTCCATATCAAAAGTGATGTAACAGTCTGTGGGTATATTTTCAAAGAATACGGCATCCAGCCCGTCCGCTGTATTGATCACATAATTGTTTGCACCTTCTTTTACCGCATGCGTTCCGGCAGTGGCAGCCAGGGTAACATTTGCGCCAACAGCCGGTAAGCCTTCAACGGGCAGGCCTGTATTCAGGGTGCCATCCTTTTCCTGGGTAAGCTCGCGTATTACAATGTTACCACCAAATATTTCATGTTCCCAATCTTTATTATCCTTTTTGCTGGGGATCCATCCTGCAACGATCCTGCGGCCATTATTGAATTGTGCGGTTTTGGCAACATTCACCCAGTCCTCATCCAGGGCCTGATAGCGGGGATACTCCCAGGGGCCGTAAGGCTTTCGTGATTTCAGGTAAAAGGTATTCCCGGCTCTTCCATAGACCAGGTAATACCAGCCATTCCAAAGAAAATAATCCGGGCATTCGGGTACATCTGCCTGCCCGTACAGGAGCGGCTCATTTACCTTCCAGTCTTTCAGGTTCTTCGATGTTAAATGCACCAGTGCCCCGTTTTCAGCGGTAAAAGCATTCTCCTTTGCCGAAGAAACAAACAGGTGAAACACACCGGCTTCATCTACGGTCACTTTCGGGTCCCTGAAATTACGCTTATTATAACCGGGAGCTGAAGTATAAAAAGGATTGGGTTTTTGCTTGTTAAAATGAATACCGTCATCGCTGATGGCATAGCTCAGCTGCTCATTTACATGACCTTCAGCATCTATTAGCCTGGTTGCATAAAAGGCATAGAACTTTTTGTTATAATATACTACCGAGCCGGTACAGATAGATTTTTCCCAGTCTTCGTCTATGCCCAGTACAACGGGGTAATGCTTCCAGGACTTCAGATCACGGGATGTGCTTAAAGTCCACTGGTGGCCGCCCAATCCGTTCAGCGCTGAATGGTGGGCAGAGTCCAGTAACCAGTACAGGTAATAAGTACCATCGTGATAGAAAGGGATACAGTCGCCTACAAACAGGTTCCCTGATGGTTTGAAATACTGTATATTATTCGTTGGCTCCTGCTCCGGGTGGAAGCTGTTGATAAACTGAGCTTTGGCAAACAATGTTAAAAGCGTTGCCACAAATACCATCTTCAATTTTTTCATATAACGGATTTATTAGATCATCTGTAATAACATTTATATCTCTGCCGGCTTCTTTCCTTCCCGCCAGGCATTCTCAATATACTCCAGCGATTTGCCCCTGGTTTCCGGGATGTAAAAATAACCCCAGATAATGCCGGCGATGCAGATCACTGCATAGCCCAGAAAGGTTGCATATACACCAACAGAATTTACCAGCTTCAGAAAAGTAAATGCAATAACGGCATTGAAACCCCAGTGGGCAAGTGAGCCTATGCTCATACCTACACCACGCACCGACAAAGGAAATATTTCCGAGATAAGCAACCATCCTAATGGCGCCAGGCTAATGGCTATAAAAATAATGTAGCATACAATGCTTAATACTGCAAAGAAAGGTAGATTGGGGCCCAGTGCTTCTTTGAAGTAAAAACAGCATCCAAGCAGCACCAGGGACGGAGCCATACCGCTGATACCTATCATGTACAGCTTTCTTCTCCCTACCTTGTCCAGCAACAATACGGACACAAAGCAAGCCAGTACATTTACCGTACCGATAACAATGGCCGGCAATATGGAATCAGCATTACTTACGATGCCTGCCATCTGGAAAATGATGGGGGAGTAGTAAATAATGGTATTTACACCGGAGCATTGCTGGAAGAAGAAAATACCAATAGTAATTATCAGGGCCGGACGTAACCAGGGTTTCATTATTTCCTTAAGCTCACCCTTTTGTTGGGAAGCCACAGTCATTTCCTTCCGCAGGTCCTGCAACGCCTGTTCTACCAGGCCGGGATCCTCTGTCTTTTCCAGGATACGCTTTCCTTCATCCCAGCGCCCTTTACTGGTAAGCCACCTGGGCGATTCAGGCAAAAAGAACATGCCTGCCAGCAGCACAATACCCGGAATAAATCCTGCGAGGAACATCCATCGCCAGGAAGCTGTATTGGCATCATCTGACAGGAAATAGTCAACTATGTAGGATGCCAGTATACCAATGGTGATCATCAGCTGGTTCATGGTTACCAATGCACCCCGGTAACGGACCGGCGATATTTCCGCGATGTACATGGGTACAACATACGAGGTGATGCCAATGGCCACGCCGATCACCATACGCATGAACATTAACGCAACGATATTCCATGCAAAAGCGCAGCCCAATGCACCGGCAGAAAAGATAATTGCGTTGACGATGATCATTTTCTTACGGCCAAGCATATCTGAAAGTTTACCACTGCCCAAAGCCCCGATCACAGCCCCTATCAATACGGTGGTGGTCACCCATTCCAGGCTTTCATCTTTCAGCTGCCAATGCTGTTTAAGAAAGGGTAGTGCCCCGGATATCACGCCTGTATCAAAACCAAAAAGTAATCCGCCGGTTGCTGCAATCACTGCGATCAAAAGAACGTTACGTTTAATGCCCATATAGTTTATGTTGAATCTGTTGTAAAATACTCATCCTGCTTTGCCTTACCATCCTGTATTCTGTTTATACACGCCCCGGCTGTAATTCAGCTGGTTCAACGGAATGGGCAGATATTCATCCTTATTTTTAGTGAACTTCGCGTCTTTCAGGTAAACCCGTTTGGCCGATTCACCTGTAAAATACCTGTTAAGATAATCTGCCGCAATGCCCCATCTTACAAGGTCAAAAAAGCGGTTACCTTCCATTGCAAACTCCAGCCTTCTTTCCCATACCAAAGCCTTCCAGGCAAAGTCTTTTGTCCACGTACAGTTCACACCCGGCTGATAGGTGCCTACCTTATAGCTCGAATAATAGGTTCCATTGGGATACCGGAGATGCGCTGTACTGCTTTGTGCCCTTGCCCTGACAGCATTGATCAGCGGCAAAGCCTCATTCTGCCTGTTCAATTGTATCAGTATTTCCGCTTTCCATAATAATACATCATCGTAACGTATCACATCTGTATTTTTTGAGCTCGACATGAACGGAGGGATCTTCTGGAATGATGGATCATCCGGTGCCACCGTTTCTTTCAGTGATGAAAAATAACCGTAGATCTGTGGCGCCCTTGCCCATGTTTTCTGGTAAATGTAGCTGCTGTATTTGTATGGGTGGCCTGGAATTGCCACTGTATGGTCCAGCCGCGGATCAAATGTATTGGCGGTGAAATCTGCGCCCTCTTTTGCATCGGTATCATTAAAGTGATCAAACATCGGCAGGCCGTTGTTATCTGTTTTGAATGCGTTTACCAGGTCCTGGCTGGGCAGGTGAAAACCACAGCATCCAAACTCCCGGTTCATAGGGTAGTTTAAGGCAACTCCCATGTTCAACCTGCCTTTCGGCGTACCATCATCTTTGGAGAACTGCACGGCAAAAACAGATTCTTTGCTGTTTTCAAACTGTGTCAGGAAGTTTTTTGCGAAATCATCATTCAAAATATACTTACCTGAATTGATCACCTGGTCACAGAGGTTGAGCGCTTCAGTCAGTTTCTGCGCATCAATAGAAACCACGTTATTCATATCATCCTGCACATAGGCCTGGTACAGCAGGGTTTTGGCAAGATAGGCGGCAGCGGCGCTTTTATTTGCCCTTCCTTTTTCAGGCTGCGTTTCCGGCAGGTTATCCACTCCAAATCTGAAGTCGGCAGCTATCTTATCCCAGAGCTCATCATTGCTCAAGGTAACATTGGAAACAGTACCATAGTCTTTCTCTGCAAGGTTCTCATCGATGAAGGGCACCCGTTTGAACAATACTTTCAGCAGGAAATAAAAATGCCCTCTTATAAACATGGCTTCTGCCTGACGGATCTTCTTTTTAGGAAAAACGGTTGAATCCAGGCTGTTCATTCGCCTTAATGCATCGTTGGCCCTGGATATTCCAACATACAGGTAATACCACATTTGATCGGTATTTCCAAGCTCCGGCCGGTTGCCGGAAAAGATCTCGTAGTTGTGCCAGTCGGTATTATCACCGGGACTATCGCCTCCTTTATAGGCGTCGCCACTGCGCATGCTGCCCCAGGGCCACAGGGAAAAGGAAGTATGAATATTATCGTTGCCCAGCCCCGAATAAGCTGCGATCACCATTTTTTCAACGTTTTCAGGCGTATTGAGATCCTGCCCTGAAATAACACCCTGCGGCGTGTGATCAAGTACCTTACCGCAAGAGAACAGGCATATTACCAATCCTGACAGAATATACAGATGGAATTTCATTTTTAACAAGTTGAAAGATTAAAGAGAAACATTCAAACCCAAAGTCCAGATCACCGGGATCGGGTAAGTGCTGTTAGGCGCTTCCGGATCGGGCCCTGTGAACTTTTTACTCTTGATGGTAAGCAGGTTGCTGCTCTGCAGATAAACCTTTGCCCTTTTGATACGGATACGGTTGGAGAGTGCGCTGAGATCATACCCTGCCTGAATATTTCTGAGACGGATATACGAACCCGGTTCCAGGTAGTAAGTAGAGAAACGCCCCTCGTCGTTCCTGTCCACCAGTGTAAGCGCCGGGATAGAGGAGGAGGGGTTATCAGGCGTCCAGGCATTCAGCGTTCTGCTTCCCCAGTTGGTACCTGGCCACAGGGAGGAAAAATCAGTGTAGATCTTTGTGCCGTTGTTCACCATCACCCCTTTCACACCCTGAAAGAACAGGCTGATATCAAAATTTTTCCAGGCGAAAGTGGCGTTGAACCCATAGGTAAAATCAGGATCAGCGATACCGATGTAATCCCGGTCATTACCATTGATCACACCATCTCCGTTCAGATCCTTGTAGCGGATCCTGCCAATGCCTTTCCCGTTCTGAGCGGCTGCCTTATCCACTTCTTCCTGGTTCTGGAAAATACCATCAGCAACATAACCATAGAAACTGTTCACCGAACGGTTAAGGATCACTTTATCGTTGCCGTTACCCGGGAAGGCCGTCAGTGAGTTTTCAGGAAGCCTGGTTATTTTATTACGATAGGTGGCAATGTTAAAAGATAATGTGAAGCTGACCTCATTGCCAATCTTACCTTCATAATTGATAATGCCTTCAAAGCCTTTGTTGACCATGGAAGCCCCGTTTACGGTAGGATCGCCGCCTTCACCGATGACAGCAAGGCTGGGAGGTGTCAGCAGGATATCGGAGGTTTTCTTGATGAAATAGTCAAGGGAGCCGGAAAGTTTCTGGTCAAAGAATCCGTAATCAATACCAAAGTTTGATTGCGTGGTAGATTCCCATTTCAGCGATTTATTTCCGCGCTGGGTTTTGGTAAAGCCTGCGGGTAATTGTCCGGAATTGCCGCCGTTAATATCGTAGGCTGATCCCTGATCCCTGTCCCAGGTGGGATCCGTTCCATAGATAGCGGAATACAGATCGTAAATGGCATTATCGGCAATGGCCTGGTTACCGGTTTTACCCCAGCCATACCGTATTTTCAGGTCAGAGATAAAGGACTGGGAATTTTTGATAAATGATTCTTCACTTAACCGCCAGCCGGCTGAAATTGCGGGAAAGGTACCGAAATGGTTTTCAGAGCCGAACCTGGAAGAGCCGTCACGCCTTACAATAACAGAAAGCAGGTAACGGGTATCGTATACATAGTTCACCTTGCCGAAGAAAGAAAGTAAAGCGTTGGCTGAACCGCTGCCGCCATTGTCTTTATTGGAAGAACCTGCGTTTAAGTAGGCGTAGTCGATATTCTCCAAAGCATAACCCTGGCGGGAGCCGAAGAAGTCCTGCGACATGTATTTAATTAATTCACTGCCCACCAGCGCATTGATCGCGTGCTTATGGATGGTTTTATTAAAGTCGAGTGTATTCTGCCATACCCAGTTGCCTGAATAAGCCTGGGAAGTATTTACCTGGTTGGAAGGGTCTGAAAGAAAACCTGAGGTGTAGGATCTTCTCAGGGTTCTCTGATAAGTGCCTGCATAGTCGATACCGATACTGGATCTGAGCTTCAGCACAGGCAGCACCTGCAGGTTAGCATAGGCATTACCGAATAGCCGGTAGAACCTTGATTTGTTTTGCTTATTATCTTCAATAAGGCGAACGGGATTCTGACGGTCGGTCATTCCGGGAGCGGGGCCGCCCCAGCCACCCGTTAGCGTATGCACCGGAACAATGGGCTGGGATAACAGTGCCAGGCCTACGATATCTTCCGCAGGGACAAGTGTGCCGGTTGTAAAAGTTCCTGAAAAGTTCTGCCCGACGGTGAGCTTATCATCCAGCATATGATATTCGGTATTGATCCTGGCAGTCAGGCGTTTCAATGAACTGCTCTTTACAATTCCTGTGTTATCATAGTAGCCCACGGAGAACAGGGAATTTCCTTTTTCGCTGCCGCTGGAAATGGTGAGATCGTTGCTTTTGATCAGTGAAACCTGGGAGATCTCGTTATACCAACGGGTATCCGCCGGCTTCATGGTCTTGGCAGCATCAATGTATTCGGGCAGAATTACTTTTTCCAATACCGGTTTACCGTTTTGAGTGCCTGTCTGGAATTTATAAATAGGGCTTGCAGTATTGGGATCAACGCCGTCATTGATGGCCGCCTGCCACAAGGCTCTGCCTCTTTCCTCCGTATTCAGCACGCTGAGTTTTGTCTGGTAGCTCTGCGTAGATACGGACGAATTGAAATCTATGCGGGTGGCGCCTGTTTTCCCTTTTTTGGTGGTGATGATGATCACACCATTTGCAGCCCTGGAGCCATAAATAGTAGCGGAGGATGCATCTTTCAGCACCTGCATGGATTCAATATCGGCCGGATTGATCTCATTCAGCCCTCTTTCAGAAGGAATACCGTCAATTACATACAGCGGGTTATTGTTGCCAAGCGTACCTATTCCCCTTATCCTTACTGTGGCGCCGCTGGCCGGTGAACCATCGGTTGTGATAAAAACGCCGGGAATACGGCCCTGCAGGGCTTTAACGGGGTTTCCCAGCGGAACATCCTTAACCTGTTTAAGATCTACTACCGCAACTGCGCCGGTAAGATCTGCTTTTTTCTGTGTCTGGTAGCCGGTTACCACCACCTGGTTAAGATCATTGAGGCTGCTTTCCAGGGAAGCATTTAAGGTACCCGATGCCGGCGCAACGAGTATTAATGTTTTCATACCGACATAGGAAAATGCGAGGCTTTCGCCTGAACGTGCTGTGATGGAGTAGTGGCCGGAGGTATCGGTAACAGTGGTCTGTCCTTTGCTCTGGACCGATACTCCCACTAACGGAACATTCGTTTCTTTATGAATAACCGTACCGGTTATTTTTTGCTGGGCTGATGCAATCGTGCATAGCAGCAGCATAACAAGCATTAGAGATAGTTTCATAACGTTTGAATTTGTAAACCGTGAAAAATGTCAGATCTGATCTGTGTGCCGGATCAGTATGTTGTGCCGTGGATCATGACTTTAATCGTTTAAAATAACCGGGCCGATAAAAGGAAAGATCCAAAACCGGAAAGCTTTCCTTAATCGTTTAAAATTTTTATGCTGAAAAAACCCGTTACCGGGCTGAAAGAAGGAACAGACTATATTATTCCCCGCAGCTTTTTCCTTTTACAAAGTCTGATTCCAGTATGATTTTACGTTTTACCTTACTGTTATTCACAAGATCCAGCAGGGTTGTTACTGCCTGTTTTCCAATGTCTTCTATAGGCTGCCTGCCATGGGTGATCGGGCAACCGAACAGCTCAAAAGCTTCCGATTCATCGAAGCTGACCACTCCCAGCTCTTGCGGCACTTTAATCTTCATGGCATTAATATTCTTTAACCCGTGGATGGCTAATATATCTGTTGCAAAGAACACGCTGTCGGCCCCCTGGACAGTCAGCTGCTTAATACCTTTTTTAATATCTTCTTCAAGATGCTTTTCCCGTATCTCAAGAATAGCCGGCTTACCGGGCTTTATTCCGCTGTCTTTCAGCGCCTGCTCATAACCCCTGGTACGTTCCTGCAGGTGAAAAAGCCCGGTCTTATAATTAACAAAAGCCGGCTTTTTATACCCGTGTTTCACCAGGTGCATGGTACATTGATAAGCGGCCTTATAATTATCGATGGCCACCAGGTTAGCGTCCAGTCCCGGGAAAAAGCGGTCGATCAGCACAAACGGAATGTCATTCTTTTCCAGGGACTCGATCTCCGGTTCAGAATGTTCTACCGGCACCAGGATCAATCCGTCTACCTGCCGGTTGACCAGCACATTCACCAGCTCATGGAACTTCTCTTTATTCTCATCAGAACTTCCGAATATAACCGTGTATTTATTCTTCTTAGCCTCTGCTTCAATGGCCCTTGTAATACCGGTTGTAAAACGGTACGCTATATCTGCTACTATTAATCCTATGGTGTATGTTTTATTTGTTTTCAGGCTCTTTGCAATCTGGTTAGGCCTGTAATTCAACCTGGCAGCAACTTCCCTGATCTTAACAGCAGATTCCTTATTAACTCCTTTTTCTATCTCCTGGTTGTTCATTACATAAGAAACAAGCGCGGTGGAAACACCCAGTTCCTTTGCAATATCTTTCAAGGCAACCTTTTTTTTCATAGCAAATTTCTGCCTGTTAGTTAAGCCGGCATCTCAATGTAGGTTAAAAGTAATACTTTAAACGATTAAAACAAATTAATTTGATTTACCGGTTTAATAATACCGGGAAAATGGCAATCACCCGTGTGACGAATAACGGGGAAGAGTAATTAATGCTGCATACCAGCCGTTTACGGCTTCCCGTAAAATAGCCTCAAACAGCAACACTATTTTTGAAACCGTAATGTCATCGTAACCAGTTACAGGCAATGCGATGGTAAAAAGCAACCAACATAAAACTCAGTAACTATGGCAGTCAACATTCAGAAAATCACCCTGGAAAAAACAGGTGACTCGCATGTTATCGATCTCTCCAAAAAACATGACAGTCTCACGCAGGAGATCAATATCAACCTGAACTGGTCGAAAGTAACCAAAAGGGGCATGTTCGGCAATATCTTTGGCGGGAGTGCTGACGTTGACCTGGACCTCGGCTGTTTCTATGAACTGAACAGCGGCGAAAAAAATGTAATTGACGGCCTGCAATTCGCCAAAGGCCTGGGCGGGCCCAAAGACAAACATACCCGGCAGGGGAGGTATACCGCCGCTCCGTGGATATGGCACACCGGCGACGACAGGGGCGCAGCTGCCGGATCGGGGGAGAATATTATTGTGAACCCCCAGGGCATGCGCGATCTGAAACGCATCGTCATCTATTGCTTCATTTATAACGGCGTAGCCAATTGGCAGGAGACGAACGCGGTTGTAACGGTTAACGTACCGGGTATAGCCGACATTGAAGTGCAAATGGGAAAACTGGCCAGTTTTCATAATTTCTGCGCCATCGCAGAGATCCAGTTTTCCAGCAACACCATCAGCGTAAAAAAGCTGGTCACCTTTCACCCCGGCCACGGTGAATGTGATAAAACATATAAATGGGGATTAAAATGGGGCGCCGGCTCCAAGTAACCTATGAAAATCCCTGCCTCCTGCTGTCATTTTTCGTTCGATTTATGGTTAACGCTCATCCGTTCTAACCCGGCATTTAAGGCCAGGAGAAATGCCCTGTTCAAATCGTTCTTTGCGATCGGCGAACCGCTTGAAAAAGTAGCCCGGGTAATACGGCATCATGACGTGCTAGCCAACAGGATCAGCGAAATTACCGGACAGCACATCCATGCCGAACAGATATACTGCCAGGTACTGCATGAATTAAATGTAAACATTAATGAGCTTACCCAAGAGGAAATAACCAGCTTCCAGGCAGAGACAGACCAGCTGTTCATGCATTACAAGCCTGTACTCATTAACAGCAGCATCCGCAGCTATTTTCAGGCAATAAAAACAGCGGGAAGAACCATTAGCATCCTAAGCAACACCGCTTTCATTAAAGGCGCAATACTAAGGAGGCTGCTTGATCACTATGAATTGTCTGAATTCATTTCATTCCAGCTGTATTCTGATGAAACGGGATTTTCCAAACCCGCCGCCGGCGCCTTTGATCTCGTATTCCGGCATGCAACCGCCATTCGCCCGTTGAGTAAGCCAGACATACTGCATATCGGCGATAATCCGGCGGCAGATTACCAGGGCGCCATCAATTATGGATTCAAAGCCATGTTAATATAACAAACTATGAACCTGAGATATAGTCTTCACAAAATTGACAACGCATATAATCCCCCATTCTCTGCGCTGGAATACAGCCGTTTTAAATTCGGGCAAACATGCTATGCGGAAGAATTTGCAAAGGAATTATTTGATGGTTTTATTGCAAAGCATGCTGACCTTATCCTTGCTCACAAGGAGGTGATCCTGCTTCCAAGCCCCTACTATGCTATTCCCACTGCCTCCAATTTTCTCTGTGTCTTTTTTAAAAAGCACCTCAATAACTTCCTGTTCAGGCATCAGCGGCCTGCATGCAATGAGAGCAAAATATACCGGCACCAGACCTATGTGGAAGATTACGGGAATATGGACTACGAGCAACGTGTGCAGCTAATCTCCAACGATACGTATTATCTTGACCGGAACCTGGTCTCCGGCAAGCTTTGCATCTTCCTGGATGATATAAGAATCACCGGCAGCCATGAGCATACAGTCAACAAGATCCTGAAACAGTATAACGTAAACGGGCAATTCGTCTTCCTCTATTTCGCGGAACTGATAAACACTGCTGTTCATCCCAGCATAGAAAATTTTTACAATTACTTCGATGTAAAAACGGCGCGCGATATTATCCGCATTATGAATAGTGCAAGCTTCTGCTTCAATACGCGCCTGGTGAAGTATATACTGCTGCTGGACAGCCCGGCATTTACGGAAGTGATTACCAATATCAGCAGGAAAAAACGCAGCGAATTACTGCACCTCGCCATCAGCAATAATTATCACCAGGTAAAAAATTACCAGGAAAATATTTCCAAACTAAAAACTGAAAAATCATGTCAATTAACCTGATCAAAGGACAAAGGGAAAGCCTGCGGGCTCCAAAGTTTACGGTAGGACTTGGCTGGGACGCCAACAGCTCCGATACCGGCAGCGCATTTGATCTCGATGCATCCGCTTTTATTTTAGGAGAGAACAGGAAACTGCTGTCTGACCGGCATTTTGTTTTCTACAACAACCTGCAATCTCCCAATGAATCTGTAATGCATACCGGCGACAACCTGGTGGGCGATGCAGAAGGCGACGATGAACAAATAATCGTGGACCTCTCTAAAATTGATCCGGGTGCCAGCGAAATATGTGTCGTTATTACGATTCATGATGCTGCCGCCCGCAACCAGAACTTTGGGCAGGTACGTAATTCATTCATCCGCATTTTTAACACAGATACCAACGAAGAGCTGCTAAAATATGAGCTGGAAGAAGATTTCTCCATAGAAACCGCGGTGGAATTCGGCAGGATATATAAAAAGAACGGCGAATGGAAATTTGAAGCCGTGGGCATAGGCATGAAAGGCGGCCTGCAGGATTACCTGGACAAATTCAATTAATAACTGTCGGGGTCAATTTAGAGAACAAGCCAAAGATCAACCATTGGCCCCCATTAAAAAACGTACAAAAAAATTCCTGTAAAATGAGAAGACTACCGGTATATCTGCTGTTAGATACGTCTGGCTCCATGAGTGGAGAACCGATTGAAGCTGTAAAGAACGGCGTACAGATGATGATCCACTCGTTACGCCAGAATCCACAGGCCATTGAAACTGCCTTTGTAAGTATTATTACGTTTGATAGCGCTGCCACGCAGGTAATTCCACTGACAGACCTGGCCTCTTTCCGGATGTTGGACCTCAAAGCCTCCGGAGTAACCGCCATGGGTGCGGCATTAGAACTGCTTGCAGACAAACTTCAGAATGAAGTAGCCAGGACAACGCCGGAACAGAAAGGCGACTGGAAACCGCTGGTATTTATTATGACCGACGGTGTACCCACTGACGACTGGCAGCGTGGCTACAATAAACTCAAAGCGGCGAATAAGGGGCTGATCGTAGGTTGTGCTGCCGGCCTTGATGCAGACGACACCGTGCTGAAACAGATAGCCACCTCTGTAGTGCGGCTGGATAATGCCGATTCAGAAAGCATCTCCAAGTTTTTCCAGTGGGTGACAGCCTCCGTATCTACCACCTCCACCAAAGTCGAAGAATCCGGAAAAGAGGTGACAGGCCTGGCGCAGCTGCCGCCGCCTCCATCGGAATTAGTAATAATTTCTTAGCCATGACCAGAAGATTATTAGCCTATTTCCTGTTGGATACCTCCGGCTCTATGCACGGGGAGCCTATACAGGCGCTGAATAATGGATTTAATGGCCTGATCAGTATGCTGAGATCCGATCCACAGGCCATGGATTCATTGTATGTAAGTG
>NZ_DATCRF010000197.1:0-5116 GCF_036569125.1 Chitinophaga sp.
GTGATGGTGTATTCACCATTTTCATTGGTTACCACGCCGCGGGTGGTGCCTTTCAGCTGTACGGTTACGCCGGGCAGCGGCTCACCTTTTTCATTGGTGATGCGGCCTTTTATTTCCTGGTCGGGTGGCGCCATTTCAGCCGGCGCCTGCAGCGCTTTGCGTTTAATAATGATCACCTTACCGGAGATGCTGTAGGTAAGCGGCTGCCCCTGAAAGCAGGCATCCAGCGTGGTTTGCAGGGAGGCGTTCTTCAGCTCCAGGCTTACTTTCGGTAGCTGCTGCAGCTGCTCATCCGTATACAGGAAGGCGTAGCCGGTTTGCTTGCGGATCTCTTTAAACGCCTGGTCCAGGGAAATATTCCGTTGCGAAAGGGTAACTGTTTGTGCATACCCGGCCGCGTGTACCTGCAGCAGGGTGATGGTCATCAAAAGCACCGTTAATTTCATGATCAGGAATGTTTTTACTAATAATCGTGGAAATGTTTTGCCCCACGCGAGCCTTCTTAGCCCGCTTTGGGAAAAAAGCGTCAATTGCATACATTTGTATGGTTTGGGTTGATAATGAAAATTGCCGTAAGCGATTGTAATTACAGGCCTGAATTGACCGGGGGCGCCGCGAACGCTCCCGGTTTTTTTGCCTTTACTAAATGGGTGTAGGAATAAACATTAAGGACTCATGTGTTCAGTTTTTTAACGTAGCATTTTTTAAGTGGCATAGATTAGATTAAGGTGATACGATCAGTTGTTTTCCTTTTATTTCAAAGTGTACTTCGCCGGTTAGCTCCATCATTTTTAATACCTGTGATACGGGCACATTCCTGGGGATAATGCCCCGGAAGTGCGCAGCCACGGGCGCTTTGTACACTACCTCCACATCGTACCAGCGGGCTATGAGCCGCATGGCGGAGGTGATGTCGTTGCCTTCCAGCTGTATAAAGCCATTCTTCCAGGCTACTGCTTCTTCTGTATTTATATTGTCCTGTAAGGTGAGTGTGCGTTGCTGCTTATCCAGGCTGGCGCCCTGGCCGGGACGCAGCTGCTTGCTGCTGCCATGGCTGTTTACGCGTACGGCGCCTTCGAGCAGGGTGGTTCTTACCTGCTGCTCATCTTCATAAGCCATAATATTGAAATGGGTACCCAGCACGGCTACCTGCATACTATCCGGGCTGCCGCCGGTATGGGTAAGCACATTTACCCGGAAAGGCCGGGCGGCATTGGCGGCCACTTCAAAATAGGCTTCGCCGTTCAGCTCAACCTGCCGGTTAGCACCGGTAAATGCGGTGGGATATTTTAAGGTGCTGGCAGCATTGAGCCATACTTTGGTGCCATCCGGCAAGGTTACCTGGAACTGGCCGCCGCGCGGTGTTCGCAGGGTATTGTATTGCATAAGCGCGGTGCTGCCTGCTGTTTGCTGTGTGTAGGTGAGCTGGCCTGCGCCGGGTTTGGAAACCTTTGTATTGCCTTGTTGCGCCAGCAGGCCATTGGCGGTGCTATCCAGCGGCACCTGGGTACCATCTGCCAGGATCAGCACTGCTTTGTTGCCACCGGGGGCTACATCATGGGCAGGTTGTGGCGTAACGGCGGCCAGCGGGGCAGGAGCGGGCTTTTGCAATAACCAGTACGCCCCTCCGGAGAGCAGTAGGGCGCCGGTTATAACGGCTGCTGCCATCCATCCGCGCCGGCGCTGTGGCAGTGGTATTACGTTGTCTTCCTCTGGTCGGTCAGCTGCCAGGATATTGCTGGCTACCTGGTCCCAATAGGCTTCATCATATTCTGCTGTTTCCGGTGGAAGATCTTTACGCAGCAGTTTTTCCACCAGGCGGGCGGTATCGCCGCTTTGGTCGGCCTGAACCAGGTCTGATAATTCCTGTAGCTCTGCAACGGTAGCGGTCTGGCGCACAGCCTGTTGCAACAGGTATGCTAAACGGTCTTGGATAGACAATTTGTTGGTTGTTTAAATGTTAAACGTGGCAATCTCATAAACGTAGAACTCTTAAATCTTTCTGACAAGGCAGAAAGTCCCCTTATACTAACAGACGCGTAAGTAAACAATCAGGACCTATGGAAAAGAAAATTTTTTTTCAGGCGGTGAGCAGCCATATTATAAGGGTGGGAAAAAGGTAGCCGGACAGCTCCAGCTGTTTTCGGATAAACTGTAAGGACCTTACCAGGGAGTTTTTAACGGTATTGGGGGAAATGGACAGCTCCTGCGCTATCTCCGGTATTTTCAGGCCCTTATCCCGGCTTAGCAGGTAAATACGTTTAGCCTGCGGCGGTAGCTGTGCAGCGGCCATGCTTACCTGTTTGAGCATGGAATGGTAGATGATGCTTTCCTCTGTAGTGCTGATGTGCTCCTCTGCCGCGGCGTGGGTGCTGATGGCATCCATTACTTTATGATGCACGGCCTGTTTGCGCAGGTAGGAGAAGGACTGATGAAAAACAATACGCAGCAGCCAGGAGTGCGGGTTTTCTATTTCAAGCAGCTTATCGCGGCTGATCCAGATGCGCAGAAAGGTTTCCTGGATAATATCGTCTGTAATGGCGGGGGCTTTGGTAAGGTGGAGGATGAGGGGGCGCAGCTCGGGAACATACCGGCGAAAGAGCAGCCGGAAAGCGGATTCGTTGCCTTCCGAGATCAGCTGGAATAGTTCCTTATCATTATACTGCATGTGCATACCATTGAGACGCCTTGCGCTAAAAGTAGGAAAATTTAATTTTTGGTTAGGATTTTACTTGCTGATCTGCTTTTTTGCTCTGGAGGAAACTGGTTTTTTGTATCGGGTGGCAGGGGAGTGGGAAGCGCGGGGCAGTCAGGAGCACAAGGGAACTCCGCACTATAATTGGCCGCGATATTGCGGCATAATAGCAAATACGATTGTTTAACCTGTAATACATTTCTTATGACCAATCAACAGTATCAACAATGTCTGGAAGCCTGCCAGGCTTGTGCTACCGCCTGCCACCAATGCGCTGTGGCCTGTTTGAACGAAAAGGATGTGGAAATGCTGAAGACCTGTATCCAGCTTGACCTTGAGTGTGCCGTGATCTGTAATGCCGCTGCCACTGTAATGAGCATGGAGGGCCGGTTCAGCGATCAGCTATGCCGCATATGTACCGACATTTGTAATGCCTGCGCGGATGAGTGTGAAAAGCATGCTCAGCACGGCATGGAACATTGTAGAAGGTGTGCCGACATGTGTAGAAAATGTGCAACTGCCTGTGAGGAGATGGCGGCTGTGGGGCATTAATGGAAGTTATTTTATTAAAGCGGGGCAGGGGCTCCGCTTTTTTTGTTCGTCGAGGTTTGTTTGTTAATGCCGGAAATAATATTTTCTTTTGGGTAGAATTACATCAAGCAAACCACCCAAATGAGATCCACATCCTCCAAACCATTGCTTTGGGCCGTATTTATTATATACGTAATGTTGTTCTGCTTTGCTATGTACCGCCACGAGCTGTGGGGCGATGAATACCACAGCTGGAACATTGCCAAAGCCAGTAGAAATGTGTGGGAGCTGCTCAGCAATATCCGTTATGAAGGGCATCCGCCTTTATGGTACCTGATCCTTTTTACTATCTCAAAGTTCACCCATAACCTGGGCGGCATACAGGCGGTACACCTGTGTATTGCTATAGTAGCTGTTTATATATTGCTGCTGCATTCTGATATGCCTGTTGCAAGCCGGATATGGATACCATTTGGCTATTACTTACTGTTTGAGTTCACCCTCTTAAGCCGGAACTATGCCATTGGCCTGCTGCTGGCTTTTTGCATTTGCATGATCATACACCGGCAGTTCCGTGGTAAACTGTTAGTGTATTACCTGCTGCTGTTCTTATTAACCAATACCCATTTGCTGGGCATATTCCTGGCCGGCAGCCTGCACCTGTACTTCTTAATATACCGCGCAGAACAAAAGGAGAAAGCCGGTTTAGTGGTATTACATGGTTTGCTGGGGATATTGCTGGTCATCCCGGCGCTAAGCTTTGTTTTTCCACCATCAGACAGTGTGTTAAACCCGCAATTCTTTAGCAACAAATGGCAGCTGAAACAGCAGGCAGCCACTATTGTACTGGCGCCATTGCGGGCGCTGATGCCCATACCTGTATGGTGGGACGACCATTTCTGGAATACGCAATTCCTGATAGACGCACAGCGGCAGTTCCCGGTGTTAAAGATCGTTAACCCAATTTTATCTTTAGGGTTACTGGTGCTGGTGTTTTTTATACTCCGTGGTAACAAGAAAAGCCTGCTCCTGTTTGGGGTAAATTTATTGCTCACCTTTGCTACTGCTGCTATTTTTCCTTTAACCAGCGCACGTTACGTAGGGTTTATTTATATAGGGTTTATTGTGGCGTATTGGTTATATGCCAGTGAAACGCCTACCACTCTCGGGGCGCGTAGATTGGCAGGTATTTTATTGGCATTGCAGCTGGCCGGTGGTGCGATCGCTGTTACAAAAGATATCCGTTATCCTTTTTCAAATGCTTACAGAGCACATGGGTTATTTTCGGAAGTGCCGCCCAGTGATAAAATAGTTACGGACTACTGGTGTTTGAATGTATTATCCGCTTTTGTAGATAAACCTTTTTATTGCGTGGACCTGGGCCAGGAGGTAACTTTTTTGAAGTGGAAGGCGGATGTGTTTAAGACTGTTATTAATGGTGAAAGCACGCATTATGACGGTATGATGAAGTATATGGCGGTTAATAATTTGCGGTATGTGTATTTTATGACCATTTATTCGCCGGAGGCGCTGCGCAAGCTGGATCCGCAGTTTGTGGATTGTTTTAAGCTGGAGCTGATAGATAAAAGGGAGGGAGCGATAGAGAAGTATGGGGATCTGTATTTGTATAGGGTGAGGGAGAGGTAATGATGAATAGATATTTTAAATATGCTGATGAGGACGTGTTTTGTTATGTTGAGCTGGATGAAGCGTTGTATTGCTTGAGGGCCGTTTACGAGGTTGGGGAGGGATTAATTAATACCAGCCTGCAGGTTGAGCATGAGATCTTTTTTTTGCCGAAAGGTAGCTTTAAAGATCATATCGATGCTATTACTGAAATAGAGAAAGCTGCATTTGACGATGTTTGGAGCCGATCGATACAACCCTACC
>NZ_DATCRF010000198.1:0-13130 GCF_036569125.1 Chitinophaga sp.
CGGTAGCCCCATGCGATGGCCCATTTATCATAGTCGTTAATACGGGGGAACAGGCCTGCTTCGCTGATATTATCTTCCGGCTGCGCTACATAGTTAAAGCGGGCATAGTCCATAATGGAGGGCGTATGGCCATACTTTTCCACCCAGCGTTTATTGCGCAGGCTATCTACCGGCACGGTGGCAGATGCGCCGAAGTTATGACGCAGGCCCAGCGTATGCCCTACTTCGTGGCTGGATACAAAGCGGATCAATTGGCCCATGAGCTCATCATCGAACTCACGTTTGCGCGCACGGGGATCAACGGCCGCGCACTGCACCAGGTACCAATCGTGCAATAATTTCATTACGTTGTGGTACCAGAAAATATGGCTTTCAATGATCTCGCCGCTGCGCGGGTCTGCCACGCTGGGGCCCATGGCATTCATGATCTGCGAAGGGCGGTAAATAATGGCCGAGTGGCTGGCATCGTCCAGGCTCCAGGTGCTATCCTCCTGCTCTGTTGGCGCCATGCGGGCATACACGGCATTCTTAAAGCCAGCGCCTTCAAAAGCATTTTGCCAGTCGTTCACACCCTGTATCAGGTAAGGCACCCATTTTTTCGGTGTAGCAGGATCAATATAAAATACAATAGGCTTAACAGGTTCTACCAGCTCTCCCCTTTTATATTTTTCAACATCAGCCGGTTTAGGTTCCAGGCGCCAGCGTTTTGCATATACTACCTCTTTCACACCCTGCGGGTTGGCATCAAAATCACGGAAGCCGGTGGCAAAATAGCCCACCCGCTCATCCAGCAGGCGGCCCTGCATGGGCTTTTCAGGCAGCAGCACAAACGATGAGTTCAGCTCCATGGAGTAGTTAGGCCCCGAAGGGTTGAGCCCTGCTGCATATGTTTTCAGGGCCCGCACCTCCAGGTTTGTGGCATAGGTATGTACGTATTTAATATAGCTCCGGTCGTTCTGCTGCCCGCTTACACCGGCCCGTTGCTTTATTTTATCGTTATAGAAATACAGGATCTCGTTATCGCTGTTCAGCAGCTCTGTTACATCTATCACCAGCGCGGTAGAATCCGCGTTAAAGGCGGCAATGGGAAAGGCATATGCAATAGGCTGCACGTTGTTCTTTTGCACCGCGTTAAACATAGCACGGGAGCTGTCTGATGTATATTCGGTGAACGACAGCCTTCTCATGAACAGCTTATTGGAAGGGCCTCTTTCAAAGCTGTAAATGGCCTCCCCTATTTCATCGCCCGCCAGGCCCCAGGGCCCGTTACGCATGTCAACAGAGGCTTTGGCAATCCTGTTCACCGTCATAATATAGCGGCCGAACAGGGAAAAGGGGATCTCGAAATAATACTTATCCTCTTTGGTATGCACAGTAATAAAACCCTTGCTGCTGCGCATGTCTTTGGTGATCACCTCCTCGTACTTTTTAACAGGCTGCGGACCGGTTTTCTTTTTAAGGGAATCCGCATTGTTCTTGTCAGCCGCAGGGGCAGCTGTTGTGGTGTCTTTTTTATGCTTCTGGGCTATTGCCATGCTGCTCATGCTCATTACAGCGCATAACAGCAGAGCTGCAAAAGATCCGGTTCTTCGTTGCATCATAAAATCTATTAATGGTGTTGTGTGTGAATTATCTTGGGTTAGGTGTTATTTCAGGATTCAGTTTTATGTACACATTGCTGATCTGGAACACATAGCGGTTGCTGTTAGGCGCCAGCGTATAGGTTTGCCCGCGGAAATTACTGCGGGTTACCGTGGTGGCAAGGTCTGCTTCCCGGTTCAAACGTTTCTGGTCAAACCAGCGGAAACCGCGGCCCATCAGCTCCCTGCTGCGTTCATTCAATACCTGGCGTAAAGCGGCTTTTGCATCTGTAACACGCAGGTCCGTATAGTCGGCGGGTTTATAGCGGTGTTTGCGCAGCTCATTCAGCACATCCAGCGCAGGGGCAATATTACCCGCGCGCGCTTCGGCTTCTGCTTTTATCAGCATCATTTCCGGCACACAGGGGCCGGTATACACGCCCTGGCTGCTGATACGCGGGCGGTAATAACCGCGGCCAATAAAACCATTTCCGGGAAAGTTGGCCCCATCTGCCGTAAACAGCGTGTAACGCAGGTCAGTATGCTCCAACAGTGCCAGCAGCTCATCGCTTAACGGAAAAGTAGGCAGCGTAGTGGTCATTGATTTTAGAAAAATGATCTCAGGGTCCTGCAGCTTCAGTGGCAGCCCGGCGGCATTATCAGCATAATCGGCCAGGTTTAACAAGGTATGCTGCCTGGCAAGCGCACTATCCGCATACTTTCCTGCTTCTGCATACAATCCCTGCTGCAGGCTGGCCCTGGCCAGTATAGCATATACTGCTGCGCGGGAAGGGGTTGAAGAATAGGACGGTACATCTGTGAGGTCAGGCAGCGCTGCCTGCAGATCATTCTTTATCAGCTCATATACCTCTTTTACAGACGCTCTTTGCAGGCTGCCGGTAAAATCAGGCACTGTTAATACCGGTACACCGGGATCGTTAGCTGCAGTAGCAGCATCATACTGTTTGGCATAAATATTCACCAGGGTGTAAAAAGCATATGCACGGTGCACTAACGCCTGCGCATAAATGTTCCTTTTCTCCGCTTCCGTACCGCCATCACTGTCCAGCACACCGGCGGTTACCAGGTTGCAGTAATACACCTGTTTATACAGCCCGTCCCAGTCGCCGTCGTTTGCATCAATAAAAATATCGGGCGCCCAGGTATAGGCTTTCACATCCAGGTCACGCATATTTTTCTGGTAGTTGGTATCGCTGATATTCACCTCATCAGATGCCATCTCCGGGTAGTAGTATGTTCTTTCCATCACCTGCGAATAGTTCAGCAGGGCCTGGAAATCTTTTGTATAATGCAGGGTACGCGTGCCCACCTGGTCTATCTCTACGTATTTGCGGCAACCGGCTCCTATGAATAAAAAAAGAGCTGCCACACTTGTATATATGATCCTGTTCATTATTGGCAAGTATTTAGAAAGTAACATTGACATTGAAAGAATAATTCCTCACCGGCGGCCAGCTGGTATATGATCCTGAGTACATGTAATCCGGGTCTATATGCTCTTTGTTCTTGCGCCAGATGATGCCCAGGTTATTAGCGGAGGCCCGCACGCTCAGCGCCTTCATTACCTTTATACGGTTCAGCAGTGTAGTGGGTAGCGTGTACCCCAGTGATACCATCTGCAGGCGTATATGATCCCCATCGATCACATTCACAGACGACATCATGTAGCGCTGAATACTGGTGCCGTTGAAGTTCATAAGGCCCGGCACATTGGTAAAGGCTTCATCACCAGGTTTGCGCCAGCGGTTCACCAGGGTTTTGCTGGTGCTGAGGAATCCGCTGGATTGATCACCGGTAGGGTAATTAGCAATATTGATATCATTTCTCAACACCTTGTATCCCATGTAATAAGAGAGCTGCATACCCAGTGAGAACTGCTTCCAGCGCAGGTTCTGGTTAAAGCCGCCAAACCAGGGTGCGGTAAGGCGCCCGGCATATAACAGGTCCTCCGGCGTAAGCTCCGTTGTTTCGGAAGAAGAAATGACCTTGCCGTTACGGTCATAGATCTGCGACTGGCCCTGGTTATCCAGGCCTGCCCAGCGGTATACAAACAGGTTATCCGTAGGGTAACCCGTAGCAACAACCGGCGATCCTGTTGGCGATGTGGTTTTATTCGGGAAACGGTTGTCCGTTACTTTATTGGTGCTGTAGGTAATATTAAAGCTGGCATTCCAGTTCCAGTCCCTGCTTCTCAGCACATCCCCGCTTACACTGAATTCCACACCATGGCTGCGCATATCCGCCGCGTTGTAGGATAAGAAATCCCAGCCATAGGTAGGATTAATAGGCAGGCTGGATAAGATGCCGTAAGAATGTTTGTTATAGATATCCAGGGTTACCATCAGGCGGCTGGCAAACAGCGTTGCATCTGTTCCAAAGTTCAGGGTACGGGTAGTTTCCCAGCTCAGGTCGCGGTTGGCAGGCAGCCCCACATAAGCGCCGGGTTCAGCCTGAGTAATGCCATCCGGAGCTACCAGGCTAATGATCGCAAAAGGTGTGGCCGACATAGGAATGGTGCCACCGGTGCCCAATGAAGCGCGTACATCCAGGCCATTTACCCAGCGTACATTCTCCAGGAACGATTCCCGTTTCAGGTCCCATTTCAAACCTGCCGACCATAATGGTTTGGCCCTGTTCCTGCGCTCCACGCCCACCAGGTTATGATCATCAAACCGCAAACTGCCGGAGGCCGTGTAACGGTAATCATAGGTATAGGAAGCATTGCCGTAATAGGAAAGGTAACGCGCTTTAGTCACCAGTATATTTGATTGCTGTGCGCCAATAGTGGCGGTGCTGCCATAGAATGTTTTATACGGCGTGGTAGGGTTTACGGATACGGAGTTATAGGTATCTTCATCAAATCCAAAATGCCCCTGGCTGTAACCACTGCCGCTGGATTGACGGATCTCCGTACCGGCAATCATATTGAACTGGTGCTTTTCGTAAAAGCGTTTGTCAATGCTTAGCTGTCCGCGCAAAGAATAATCTTCCGTTGCCGTATGGCTGGTATACATAATACCTCCCAACGGAACGCCGTAAACAGGTTTGCCATTGGTGAAGGAAGTGCCGGTATTAATAAGGCTTTTTACTACATAAGAGTTCTGCTTTTGCAGGTTGCTCATATCAACCAGGTTGCGCTGGTACATACCGGAAAAGTCCAGGTGCAGCCAATCTGTAACATTAGCCCTGATCTGGGAAGTAAGGCGGGTTGCCGTGGTTTTGTAAACGTTGCTGGATTGCAGCTCTTCGAAAGGGCTGTAGGTCCAGGGTATCATCCCCAGTTTGGTAAGGCTGTCCACCACATGCGGCATATAATCAATGGCGCGGTTTATGGGTTTGCCCTGCTCATCCACCAGCATATCATAAGGCCGCAGGCCCAGGTTACCGGGGCTCATGGCTGTTTGTGCAGCATTGTTCACCATACGGTCGCTATACACCTGGTTTAAGCCGGTGGTAATGGTCAGGCGCCTGTTAAAGAAATCGTTGGTAAGATTGGCCAGCAATGAATAATTTTTACTGCTGTTGTTCTTAAACACCGGCGAGTTGGCGGAATAATTACCGGAAATATAATAGCTGGTATTGCCTGCACCGCCGGACAATGACAAATTGTATTGCTGTGTAACCGCCTGCTGCATCAGGTATTTGCGAAGCTGCCCAAGATTGTTGCGCTGCGAAAGCTCCTGCAGCTTTGCATCCAGCTGCGAGGAGCTGATGTCGCCGCGTTTGGCTGCATACATAGCCAATACGGCATCATCCACATTCATATTACGCCAATGTGTGGTAGGATCATTCCTAAAATATCCCTTATCATACAGCTCTTTCTCAAAATCCACATACTGCGCGCTGTTCATCATATTAGCCTTGCTCATATCGGGTGTGGATGAAACACTGATAGTGGAGCTGGCCGTTACGCTGGTACGGCCTTTCACACCTTTTTTAGTCTCGATCACTATCACGCCGTTAGCAGCCCTGGAACCCCAGATAGAAGCTGCTGCCGCATCTTTCAAGAAGGTAATGCTCTGAATATCGGCCGGGTTAAAAATGCTTAATATGGTAGCATTGCTGATCGGTATTCCACTGCGCGAGTTTGGGCTTACAGCACCTTCACCCAAAGGAGAGCCGGGATAGTTAGCCAGGTTCTGCTCAATGGCAGGGAAACCGTCAATAACGATCAGCGGCGTGCTTACATTCGGCTGGTTTCCGGTGGCAAAGTTATTGGCGCCCCGGATCTGGATGCGGTTATTGGCCAGGTCAAAATGTACGCCGGGCACTTTACCTTCCAGCCTTTCAGCCAGGTTAATGGAAGGGTTGGCGTCAATTTCCTTTGCCGTGATGAGGGTATAAGACCCGGTGGATGTATAACGGTTGATCTTTTGGTAACCGGTGCTGGCAATGCTTACCTCCACGGCTCCCAGATCAAACCTTTGCTTGTACATCACCAGGCGCAGGTCTACCGTTTCCCCTTTTACCTTTATTTTCTTTTCCAGCTTGGAAAAGCTGATGTGGGTGACCACCAGCGTGTAGTTACCCGGCGGTATTTCACCAAAAGAAAAGCCGCCTCCATGGCCTGTTACAGTATGCAGGTTCAGCGGCTGCAAGGTCAGGGATGCATTTTCTATCGGCTGGCTTTCCTCGTCCAGCAAACTGCCGAAAACATACTGCGGCTTTTCCTGTGCGGCGCGGTCCAGCAGCTGGTTTATGACCGACTTTTTGCTGATCACAATGGTGCGGTCCTTAAAGGTGTAGCTTAAAGGCAGGTCCTGCAAAGCCTCATTCATAAAGCTTTTCAGCGGCTGTTCCTTTGCATTGAGCGTAACGCCCTGCAGCGTATCCACCATGCCCTGGTCATAAAAAACCACGTAGCCGGTTTGCTGTTTGATGGCCTTAAATACATTCACTAACGACTCATTCCTGCAGGTATAGGTAACGGTCTGCGAATAGCTGCTGGCGCTTACCTGCAAGCAGGCGGCCAGCACGATGATGGTTGATAGCTTCATAACACGCAGTGTTAGAATACGTAACCGGCGGTTGTCCTTTAAATTGTCGTCCCCCGACAACCGGTTACTGCTGCCTACAGGCATGGCAATAACCTCCCGGTTACAAAAAGTCTTAAAATGCATACTTTTGTAAAGGTTTTTGGTTGATTATAATAATTGTGTCTTTCAGCAGACCTTATTCTAAACCGGCCAAACGCTCTGCCGTTCTACCTCCCCGTAGAACGGCTTCTTTTTTGGCGCGGGTTTGCCCGCAGGTTAGCCGGGCAATACGATTAGCTTCTTTCCATTCTCTATTTTAAATTTCACATCCATTGTTTGCAATATTTCCAGCACTTCGGCCAGGGGCAGGCTGCGTTGTATTTCCCCGCCAAACTTGCGTACCGGCACTTTGCCGCTGAACACCACTTCTATATCATACCAGCGGGCCAGCTGCCGCATTACTTCCGGCAGGCCTTTGCCGCTGAAGTTAAAGCTGCCGTTCTTCCAGGCTATGGCCTGGTCGGTATCCGTATGGTTCAGCACCTGCAGGCTGCCATTGGCAGTGGTTTGCGCCTGCTGGCCGGGCTGCAGCACCTGGCCTGCGGCGCCGGCCGTTACTTTAATGCTGCCTTGCAGCAGGGTGGTATTTATTGTGGCTTCATCCGTATAGGCGTTTATGTTAAAGCTGGTGCCCAGCACCTGTATGGCAGTATGGTTGGCGGTTACCATAAAAGGTTTGTTAGCCATTTGCGCTACTTCAAAGTATACCTCCCCTGTTACGGTTACATTACGTTCCGCACCGGTAAAGGCCGTGGGGTATGTAATGGACGATGCGGCGTTCAGCCACACGCCCGTACCATCCGGCAGGGTTAAGCGGAACTGGCCGCCCCTGGGTGTTGTAAGGGTATTATAGCTTAACAGCGCGCCGCTGTTAGCGGCATTATACAGTAAGTGCCCGCCCTGCTGGCTCACCGTGGCATTGCCCTGTTGAATGGTGCGGTTACCGGCGCTGTCCAGCATTACCTTGGAACCATCTGCCAGGGTAAGCACTGCTTTATTGCTGCCGGGCAAAATAACAGGTACTGCTGCCTGGCTTATTTGCTGCGGGTTGTATAAGCGCTGCTGCCAGATAATAACACCGGCTACCAGCAGCACCCCTATAACTGCCGCTGCGGCCCAGCCGTAGCGGTACAGCGGTATTACCCGTTTTTGCGGTGCGCCTAAAATATTCAGTAATAAGGGCCGGCCTGTTTCCCGGTTAAAGCGCTCATCTGCTACAGACAGCGCTTCCCATTGCTGCTGCAGGAGTGCTGAAAGCTGCTCCGGCGAGCCGGGATCATTGGCCATTAACTCCATCAGCTCCGCTTCCTCTTCCGTGGTGATCCTGTCGTTGTAGTAAAGCTCAAATAAATGTTGAATACGTTCCCTGGATGTCATGGATCAGATTGGTGGTTTGTATATAAGACAAAACGGGAAGTGAAAAAGTAGATATGGGGCAGCAAAAAAATCTATAAAAATTTCCGGAGCAGCAATAAAGGGATGGTAATCAGGGGGTGGCGCTCTTTTATATAATCGCTGATGGCGGCAACGGCCAGCTGCATATATTTTTTAACGGTAGGCACGGTAAGCCCGGTTTGGGCGGCTATTTCGGCCTGCCGCAGGCGCTGGCGGCGGCTCAGCAGGTATACTTTTTTCTGCTGGGGCGGCAGGTGGTGAATGGCTTCATCTATCAGGGAATGCAGGGTATGCAGATCGTCATCTTTTTCTGTTTCCGTGTATTCCTGCAGGTAAGCCGTACGGTTACTCCTTTCCCGGGCCGTTTTCTGCAAAGCGTTCAGGGCCCTGTTCTTAGCCATTACCCACAGGTAGGGCCTGAAGGCAGTGATATTACCAAGGCTTTCCCTGGTCATCCAGATCTTGAAGAACACATCCTGCACAATTTCTTCCGTTTCAGGTAATGAGCGGGTGATGCGGAATACATGCGTAGACAGCAGCGGATAATATAGGTTGAATAATACGGTAAAAGCAGCTTCGTCCCCTGCCGACACTTTTTTCAATAGTTCCTGCTCTTCCTCTAAAGGCGCATCTTCTGCACTCAAAATTACCTCCTGGATTTACTTTACTACCGGATAAAAATAGTAAAAATGAAATTCGGGAAAAGATAAAATTCGTGCTATTTACTCAGACCTTAAGGATTGTATAGGATTTACCAGCGCGGCTTTTATGGACTGGAAGCTGATGGTGAACAGCGCCACTGCCACTGCCAGCAGGCCGGAGAGGGCAAATACCCACCACTCCACCGTAGTGCGGTAGGCAAAACCCTGCAGCCACTGGTACATAGCGTACCATACCACCGGCACTGCTATTATAACCGCTATAAGCACCAGCTTTATAAGGTCTTTTGAAAGCAGCGTTACTACATTCAGCACAGAGGCGCCCATTACTTTTCGGATGCCTATTTCCTTGGTACGCTGCACCGTGCTGTAAGCTACCAGGCCCAGTAAACCCAGGCAGGACACAACAATGGCCAGTATGGAAAAATAGAAGAACAGGTTACCAAAACGTTCTTCCCCGCGGTACTGCTTGTCAAAAGAAGCATCCAGGAAGTTATAGGTGAAGGGCCGGCCCGGTACCAGCGCATTCCATTGTTTTTCAATGGCGGCCATGGTATTGGGCAGGTCTTTGGCAGCTACATGCACGGAAAGCTGCCACCAGCTGTCAGGCTCAATGCGCATGGTTAAAGGTTTTATTGCCTGCTGCAGGGAGCGTACATGGAAATCTTTTAATACCCCAATTATTTTCCCTTCCCTGCCCCATTGGCTAAAACGCCTGCCTATGGCCTGCTGCGGAGTGCTATATCCCAGCACTTTGGCGGTGGCTTCGTTGATGACCATGGCCTGGGTTGAATCCGTAGCCATATCGCGCGAAAAAGCGCGGCCTGCTACCAGTTTCATTTTATATTGATCAATGTAATCAAAGTCTACAAAATACAGGTCCATATTGGATTCCTGCATTTCACTGCTCACGTTCTCCATTTTCGTATAGGCGCTGGAATTATCGCCCCCTGGCACGGCGCTGGAAAAAGTGCTGCCTTTTACGCCTTTCAGGCGGCTGATGGCATCCCGGAAAACATATTGCGGCTTTTCGTTAAAAGTGCTGATCACCAGCATCTGGTCTTTTTGAAAACCAAGATCCTGGCTGCGCATAAAGCTCATTTGCCGGTACACGATGATGGTGGCGGCTATTAAGGCCAGGGAAATGGTGAACTGCGTTATCACTAATCCTTTTCTAAGCAGCACCCCTTTACCCCCGGTAACAAACCGGCCTTTGAGCACGGTTACCGGTCTGAAAGCCGACAGCACCCATGCCGGGTAGCTGCCTGCCAGCAAGCCAATACCTATTGCGCCCAGCCACAGGCACCCGATGGCGGGCCAGTTCTGGAACAGGCCTTTACTAACCGTTTTACCGGCCAGCTGGTTAAATAAGGGTATCAGCATGGCTGAGAGGATCAGGGTTAATACAAAGGCGCAGCAACAAAGTATAATGGATTCCCCGATGAACTGCAGGGAAAGCTGCCGCCTTTGGGCGCCCACCACTTTGCGGATGCCTACTTCTTTTGCACGTTCTGCCGCACGGGCGGTAGTAAGGTTAATAAAGTTGAAACAGGCTATGAGCAGTATCAGCACCGCCACTATGGAAAATATATACACATTGCGTTCGCTGCCATCTACCCCGCTCCAGGCGTATTTGTTGCCAAAGTGCAGATACACTTCTTTCAGCGGGTGTAAAGTAAGCGTGTAAAACATTTTATTCTTGGCCATCATTTCACCGATGCGGCGCTGTAAAAAGGCGGGCAGCTTTGCTTCCAGCGTCTTGGGATTGGTGTGCGGGTAAAGCAGCAGGTAAGATGCGGGGTGATGAACGGTCCAGTTATCCGCATAATTCTTTGCATACACCTGTATAAGACTGGGCATAGATAGCAGCATGCTTGCCTTTATCTGCGAGTTTTCCGGGAAGTCTTCCATTAAGCCGGTTACCGTAGCTGTTCTGTCCCCATCCTCTGTATCAAACGTAAGTGTTTGTCCTACCGGGTCCTTATCGCCAAAATATTTTTTTGCCGTAGTTTGCGTAAGCACTACGGTGAAGGGCGCCTGCAAAGCCTTATCCATATCCCCTTTCAGCAGCTTAAAATCAAACACGCGGAAAAAAGTGGAATCCACTACGCGTATATTATCCTCCTGGAATTTAAGGTCTCCTTTTCTTACCAGTATTCCCAGGTCAGCCACCCGCACATAAGATTCCACTTCCGGAAAATCATTTTTTATAGCCGGTACAACCGGGATGTTGGTAGTGCCATTATATAAGGTTTCTGTAGGCGTTTTCACATCAGTGGCCAGCCGGTAAATGCGGCCGGCCTTACTGTGAAAGCTATCATAGCTCAATTCAAAATGAACGTACAGGAAAATGAGGAAACAGGCTGTCATACCCACCGCCAGGCCGGTGATGTTTATGAAAGAGAATACTTTATGTTTCCAGAGGTTGCGCAGGGCAATTTTCAGGTAATTCTTAAGCATGTGCAGGTGCTTTAGCGGTTGGGAACGCAACAAACCTGCCAATAGATCATAGCTGCTGCCAGCGCGGATTACAGGTTTCCGGTACAGGCAAAGCTGTCCGCCTGCGAACGGGGCATTGTTCATTTACGGACAAAAAAGCCAACACTTCGGGCACGTTAATTGCGGCCCTCGTACAACCGCACGGATAAATTATAATCAGTTGATGATGAAGCGTATAGTTGTACTATTAATGTTATTAACGCCAGGCCTTAGTGCCCTGGCACAGTTTAGCGATTCTACCCACTATTATGTAAAATATGCCTCTACCGGCTCTATTAACCGTACGAACGACGGCAATTCTTATTTGCTGAACAATATGGCAGCTTTTAAGGTAAGCAAGAAAAAAGTGGTGCTGAATGCCGGCGCCAGCTATGTATATGGGCAGCAGGATAAAGCGCTGACCAATAATGATGTAACCGCAGCGCTTGACTTTAACCTGTACCAGCAAAATCACCGCTTTTTTTACTGGGGACTGGCCTCTTATGACAAAAGCTTTTCCCTGAAGATCAACGACCGTTTCCAGGGAGGCCTGGGTGCAGCCTATGATATCATCAGCCGCCCCAATGCCACGCTCACTTTAAGCGACGGGATCCTGTTCGAGAACAGCGACCTTTTCCTGAAAGATACTATTCCGGATGTATATCACACTTTCCGTAACTCTTTCCGCGTCACCTACAAATGGACCATTAAGAACATCATTGTGCTGGAAGGCGCCCAGTATTTCCAGCAATCCCTTCAGAACGGGGAAGATTTTATTATTAAAAGCAACAACTCCCTTTCCCTGAAGCTGCGTTCCTGGCTGGCTATTACCGCCGCCCTTAGCTACAATAAGCTAAATCGTACCGACCGGGAGAACCTGCTCATCAACTATGGTGTAACAATAGAGAAATATTTTTAGCACGCGGTGCAATCATTCAGATTTTTATTAATTTGTCCACAGAACAAGGATGCCAACTATCTTATGAGTCGTCAACACCTATTTGGTATAATCAAACAAGTGGTAGATAAGTATTTTGATTTCATGGAGGAGATCCGCGGCAACCAGTACATAGCAGAAGAAGTACCGGATGCCATGACAGATCATCGCCACCTCCCCGATGATGAAGAAATAACCTACTGGAAACCCCTTCCCAGCACCGTAACAGATACACAGCTGTATTTGCTGGAAGAGTTCTTAGGCAGCCAGCTGCCCCCCTCTTACAAAGCCTTTTTACAATACCTGCATTTTATTGAGCTGCCGCTGGGCCTGCCCCGGATCTCGTTCTTCAAAAGCATTCCTGATGACTGGCTGGATAGTATGAAAGAATGGATCATTGGCTACCCTGCAGAGCTGATGGATCATGGCTACCTGCCCATAGCAGATTACAGCGATTATGGCGTAGTATGTTTTGACAGCCATGGCACTACCCAGCCTGATGTAGATTATCCCCTGGTATGGCTGGACCACGAGGATAACTACACAAAGCCAAGGCCTCTGGCTGCAAATTTTGTGGAGCTGTTTGAGAAGCTGGATGTGCAGCTGGATAAATGGATCATACGCAAGCGGGCAGAGAGGGATAATTAATAATTAAGAATGAATAATTAATAATTGAATGCAGCGGATGTTCTGCCGCCCCGATGTAATATTATAGCCTTTATTGCCCCTTCTCCGTTACTTCTTCATAGATGCCCCTTTCTATGGTAATGCCAGCCTGCCCAGGAACTGCGGCATGTTAAAACCGATTTTCTTGTACTCTGCCTGCACAGCGGCTTTCGCGTTGCTGATCACAGTCTCATTTTCCCATACGGCCACAGTAACAAAGATTAAATTTCCCTTTTCATCCCTGTGCTGATAAGCCGCATCGTGCATAAATCCCGGTAGCTTCTTAATGAAATTGCGGTTGTAATTTACCCGTTGCATAAAGGTATCAATAGCGGGCTGCGGTACTATGAACCGGTCG
>NZ_DATCRF010000199.1:0-2726 GCF_036569125.1 Chitinophaga sp.
ACTGCCGCGTAAGCCAGCTGATCCAGTTCACCTTTGACGCATCCCTCCGCGATATTTTTGTACCCTTATGCAGTGGCGGTACCTTGTGTATACCGGGTGAAGAAATTAAAAGCAATATTTCTAAGCTGATAGACTGGATCAATGATACCGGCATTACGCTCATGCACTGCGTGCCTTCGTTGCTGCGCTTAATGCTCAAAGAGCTGCAAACAGTACCTGCAGCCGGGTATTTCAGCAAGCTGCAACAGGTAATAATGGCCGGGGAATTATTATATGCAAAAGATGTTCACACTTTCCGTGCTGTAGCAGGCGATCATGTGGAGCTGGTGAATTTTTACGGCCCCTCTGAAACCACGCTCATTAAAAGCTTTCACCGCATCCGCGAAGTAGCGGAAGCGCCTTCACAGCCCATACATGTAGGCAAGCCCATTGCAGATACCGCGCTTATTATCCTCAACAATAACGGGCAGCTATGCCGTATTGGCGAAACCGGCGAAGTGTATATCAAAACCCCTTTCATGACCAAAGGCTATTTTAAAAATGAAGCCTTAACAAAAACCGTGTTTGTTCAAAACCCGCTGATCAAAGACCGTACAGACATTATTTATAAAACCGGCGACCTGGGAAGATACCTGCACGACCGTAGCGTGGAAATACTGGGCCGCACGGATGAACAGGTGAAGATCAACGGTATCCGTGTAGAGCTGAATGAAATAAAACAGGCCGTGCTGGAAATGAATGGTGTTAGTGAAGCCCAGGTGATTACCTGGCAGAATAACGATCACCAGCATGAGCTGGTGTGTTATTATACCGGCACTGCCATCCCGGAAGCTGCACTGCGCCAGCATCTAAAAGGATTGCTGAATGAGAGCCTGATCCCCGGTTACTTTATACAGCTGGAAAAATTTCCGCTGAATGCCAATGGAAAGGTGGATAAGAAACAGCTGCCCCGGCCTGAAGCTATTGTGGTGGATGCTGCCAGCTACGAAGCGGTAACCAATTCAACAGAACAGCAGCTGGAAAGCATCTGGAAAGAGATCCTGGGTGTAAAGCAGACCGGAAGAAAAGTATCCTTTTTTCGTATAGGCGGTAATTCACTGAAAGTAACACAGCTTATATCCCGCATCTATAAAACATTTGCAGTGAACCTGCGCATCCGCGATGTATTTGATCACCCCAGCATTGCGCAGCTGGCAGTGCTGATCACGAACAGTACGGCAGAAACAAAACCCGCTATAGTACCGCAGCCGGTACAGGAACATTATCCGCTGTCTGACGGGCAGCGCCGGCTTTGGGTGCTGGACCAGTTCAATGAAGGTAAAACGGCCTACAACATGGCCAATGCCTTCCGCTTAAAAGGCCAGCTGGATACAGACGCGCTGGAAAAAGCATTTGCCGCGCTCATAACGCGGCATGAAATATTGCGCACTACATTTATTACCATAGCAGAAACACCCCGCCAGAAAGTGCAGACAGCAGCAGCTTTCCGCTTTACCCTGCCAGTGATTGATCTGAGCAATACCCGTGATCCTGAGCAGGAGCTGCAAACACACGTAACCAATGATACCGCCGTAGTGTTTGACCTGGAAAATGGTCCGCTGCTGCAGGTGAAACTTTACAGGCTGTCTGCAGATGAGCAGGTGTTGGTGATAGTGATGCATCATATCATTTCTGATGGCTGGTCCGTAGCTGTTTTCTTTGGAGAGCTGGTGAACCTGTATCAGTCCTATACACAGGGAACACGCGAGGCGCTGGCGCCGTTGGCTATTCAATACAAAGATTATGTACACTGGCAGCAGGAGCAGCTGAGTGGTAATAATCTGCAACAGCACCGCGATTACTGGCATACACAATTTGCCGCCGGTGTTCCCAAGCTGGAGCTGTACCCTGATCTTCAAAGACCTGCTGTGAAAACCTATAACGGCAGCTCTGTTAGCTTGCAGGTAGATGCTGCCTTGCAGCAGGCGCTCACCACTTTAGGCCGGCAGCAGGATGCCAGCTTGTTCATGGTATTGCTGGCAGCCTTACATGCTTTATTATACCGCTACGCATACCAGGAAGATATGGTGATAGGCACGCCCATAGCCGGCCGTGACTACGTGGAGCTGGAAGACCAGTTAGGTTTTTACATCAATACGCTTGCACTGCGCACACAGTTTTCCGGCACCGGCACTTTTACAGAGCTGCTGCAACAGGTGCGCAAAACTGTGCTGGATGGTTTTGAGCACCAGGTATACCCCTTTGACCGCCTGGTGAATGAGCTGCAGCTGGAAAGAGATACCAACCGCTCTCCTTTGTTTGATGTGGTGCTGGTATTACAGAATGCAGGCATGGGTCAGGCTTACACTGCACCGGAAGGGTTGAGCGTATCGGCTTATCCCTTCAGCAGCAATACCACGAAGTTTGATCTCATTTTTAATATCACGGAAACTACGGATGGCTTGCAGCTGCTGCTGGAATATAATACAGACCTTTTTCGCGAAAGCAGGGTACAGCGCATGCTTACGCATTATAAGAATGTGCTGGAAGGGATTGTACGGAACAGTAACACGGCTCTTACGGCAATGGATATATTAACTGCTGGCGAAAAACAGGCGCTGTTATATACCTTCAATGATACAGTAGTACCATATGCAACTAACGGTACGCTGCATGGCTTGCTGGAAACACAGGCCGCTTTAACACCGGATAACATAGCCCTGCGGTTGGATGGCGTGGAAATGACC
>NZ_DATCRF010000200.1:0-3354 GCF_036569125.1 Chitinophaga sp.
CAAACACGCCTTCTGCACGCAGGTAAAAATCTTCCAGCAGCTGTTTGCTTACGGGCGCATTTATTACCACGGTGTTTTCCTTACGGTCAAAGGCATCGGTAAAGATCATGAACTTGGCCCGGGGTGCTATCATCAGCGCCCAGTCGTTCTGGGTGCGGTTCTTTAAGCCTACCTGTATGGTGCCCTGGTTAAAGGCCTGCTTTACATCGCCCTTGGAAAAGTCGTACAGCGTATGGTCGTACCCGTAATAGTGTATTACGTTCCGGTCAAAACCTACGCTGCCATTGATCTCGAACAGGGGAGAGTAGTAGGTGCCGGAGGCCAGTATGTTCAGCGCGTTGTAGTCCTGGTTCTTGATACTGCCTTTGGAGCCGGTGTAGCTGCCATACAGGCCAAAGTTATATTTCTCATTACGGCCGCTGCCAAAGCCGGCCTGTATTAACGGGGTTTGGTAGTTGCCAAAACCTACTTTTACAAAGTTGTTCTGCAATGCGTTCAGCGAATCTTTCCCTAATGCCAGGGGCTTTAAGGGTACGGGCTGGTACATAAAATACAGGTTCAGGGCAGGTACCTGGTAGGCCATACGCGGGCGGGCGGTATCCACACCCGGCAGGGCTGCCGTAAGGTTCAGCTTTGCTGCATCGCGCAGCTTGGGCTGGTAGGTTGAAATAATGTCAATGGTTTCCTGCTTCAGTGAGTCCTGCGCCCAGGCAGGCTGCTGTAAAAAGAAACCGGCCATCATCCCCATTACTCCCCACCTGCTTATATATTTAGTTTTACCGTTCATTTATGCGCTGTTTATATTTTATCATTTAAAACGCCTGTTAGCAGGGCATTTTGCGTGTATGTATGTTATGGTTTGGTCCTGATCTTAGAGGCGGCTTTTTCTGCAGCTTCTACTTTTTCCAGCTTATCTTTTGCTTCCTGTTTCAGCTCCGGAATAGGGCAGTTCTCTGCCAGGCTCTGGAAAGTAGCTTTTGCATTAAAGTAATCTTTCTGCTGGGTGTATACATCGCCTAACAGTATGTAGGCTTTGGCTACCCAGGTGCCGTATGAGGGGGTGTTCTTGATCACATCAAAACCTGCTTTCTCCGCTGCATCCAGCTCATTTTTAGCCAGGTAGCATACGCCGGTGTTGTAGCGGGCTTCGGCCCCGGTTTCCGATTTGGTAAGGCCGGCTACTGTTTTAAACTCGGCGATGGCCTCATCATATTTCTGCTGCTCCTGTTGCGCCCTGCCCAGGTAAAAGTGTGCGGCGATCTGGTCGTCGGTGCTGATGCTGGTGTTGGACAGCAGCAGCTCGGCATAGTTGCCTACCTCATCCCAGTGCTTTAGCTGGTAGTTGCTGCGCAGCAGGCCGCGGGTGGCGGTCATGGTATTTTCCTTGCTGGTGCTAAGGTCCTGCAGCTGCAGGTAGTAGGTGCGGGCCTTATCATAATTCTTTACCTGGTAAAAGTTAATGTTGGCGGCCTGCAGGGCTGCACGCTCGGCATACAGGCTGTTGTTGCCGGAAAGTACAAACTCATAACCGGGTAAAGCAGTCGTATAGTCTTTGCTGTTATACGCGCATTCTGAGCGGTAAAAGTAAGCGGGCAGCAGGAACTGGCCGTTCGGATACTTTTGTATATAGCTGTTAAAGGCGGGTATGGCGCCGGCACAATCGCCGCTGCTAAAGCGGGCTTCTGCGGCGGCATAGGCCAGTGAATCCGCTGCGGAGGCGGTAACCGTTCTGCCGCTGGCTTTCAGCAGGGCTACATATTCATCTGTTTTACCCTGACCTACATAAATATCCTTGATGCTTTGCAGGGCTTCATTGGCTTCTGCGGAGTTAGGATATTTTTCCACCACCTGGCGGTAGTAGGAGAGTGCTTTGCTGTCATTATCCTTATTGAAATAACACAGGCCCAGCTTCAGCAATGCACGCGGTGCATTAGGTCCGTTGGGCTGTTTTTTCAGCACATTTTCCAGGTAGGGAATGGCTTCTGTATATTTTTCAGATGCGAGGTAAGTATTGGCGATCTCAAAATCAGCATCGTTCCCAAAGCTGGAAGAGGGGAACTGGTTGCCCAGCTGTTTTAACAGGGCCAGCTTTTCGTTATACTTACCTTGTATGCCCAGGATGATACTTTTCTGGTAAGTGGCATAATCTGCACCGGGATCTTTATTGGCAATCACACGGTCGTACAGCGCAGTGGCCCTGCCAAAATCCTTCAGCATGTAATAACAGTCGGCGCTACGCAGCAGCGCATCGTTGGCGATACGGCCTGCATTGGGGCCGCTGGCTTTTTGAGCGGCTTCAAAATGCTGCAGGGCATGGGTATAATCTTCTTTCTTCAGCAGGCTGTAACCCATGTTGTAGCTGGCTGTTTGCGCATTGGCCTCGCCGGAGGCCGGTACAGCGCCGGTCAGATAGCTGTTCAGGTTAATGATGGCATTATCTGTACGCTGCTGGCGCAGGGCTATTTCCGCTTTCCAGAAATGCGCCAGCTGTTTAATATTATTATCGTAGGGATTTTTAATGGCTACATCCAGCAGGCGATCGGCTTCTGCCAGCTGCTGGTCGTTTATGAGCTGTGTGGCCCTGCCGTAGGATACGCGCTGGTAGGCCCGCAACACGGTAGGGTTCTTGTCGGGGATGGATTCTATAGTGGTGAGCGCATCCTTGTAGTTATTGGTGTTGGTGAACAGCTGCACCAGTATTTCCCGGGCTTCTTTGTTGTAAGATGACTGGGGATATGTTTTTACAAAGTTGGAAAGCTCGGTGAGCGCTGCATCATTATACCCCAGCTCATACGACAGCTTGCCGTAGTTAAAGCGGGATATTTCCTGCTGCTGCGGGTTTGAGTTATTACGTGCGCCAAAGGCAAAGGCATTGCGTGCATTGGCCTTCTGGTTGGTACGCAGGTAACAATCGCCCAGCAGGTACATGGAGTTCTGGCCTAAAGAATCCTTTTCGCTGCTCAGCTGTTTAAAGCCGTTAATGGCTTTGTTATAGTTGCCGGTTTGGTAGTAACAGTAAGAGAGCTGGTACACATCTTCCTTCCGCACCTCTTCTGCATTATCCTGGTACTGCTGTAAGTAGGGCAGGGCTTTCTGGTAATCTTTCTTTTCAAAGTAAGCCTGTCCCATCAGCTGTTTCAGCTCCGTATCATAATAGATATTGCCTTTCTTTAACAGGGATTCGCCGTATTTGATCACTTCTTCCTTTTTGCCCTGGAAGTAGTAGATCTCTGCTATGTAATAGGGTACAATACCGGCGTATTTAGGCTCCTGCTCCACGCGTTTAAAGCTGGCCAGGGCTTCATTATACTGGTGGTTATTGTAGGCAATAAAGCCGTAGTAGTAATTGGCGGG
>NZ_DATCRF010000201.1:0-2434 GCF_036569125.1 Chitinophaga sp.
AAAGATGGGCTGGTGCACCCGGATGCAGAACCTGCGCTGCTGGAAAAGAACGGCCTCCTGGAAACCTGGACGGGCAACCTGGGCGCGGGCATGTATAACGCCACGGCCTGTATGCAGCGCGCTATTGAGCTGGCGCAGGCCAATGGTATTGGCTGTGTGGCCATTCAAAACACCAACCACTGGATGCGGGGCGGTACCTATGGCTGGCAGGCAGCCAATGCAGGCTGTATTGGCATTTGCTTTACCAATGCTATTGCCGGTATGCCTGCCTGGGGCGGGGCTGAGCCGGTGTTGGGCAACAATCCTTTAGTGATAGCGGTACCGCGGGCAGAAGGGCATATTGTGCTGGACATGGCCATGTCGCAATTCTCATACGGAAAAATGCAGGAGCATGAATTAAAACAGGAGCAGCTGCCGGTAGCAGGCGGTTATGATGATAACGGGGAGCTCACCACCGACCCGGTAGTGATCCGCAACAATAAACGCGCTTTGCCCATTGGTTTCTGGAAAGGCTCAGGCCTGGCTATGGTGCTGGATGTGCTGCTGGTGGCCCTTAGCGGCGGCCGGTCTACCGGGCAGATCACGGCCGATAAAAAAGAGTTTGGCGTATCCCAGTGTTTTATTGCTTTGCATAAACCCGACCTGCATGCCGCTTTGATAGAAGAAATTTTAAAGTACACCAAAGGCAGCACGCCGGCTACACGCGGCGGGCGTATAGCCTACCCCGGTGAAAATACTTTGCGCAAGCGCCTGCAAAGCGAACAGGAAGGTGTACTGGTGAATGAGGAGATCTGGGCGCAGGTGCAGGCCATGTAAGGGCACGCTTACAACACCGCACTTTCATTTGGACTGCTTTTAAATACACAGGTACTGAAAGAATAATTTATACAACCATCTTTATATGAAACCATACATCGTTTGCCATATGCTTTGCTCCATTGACGGCAGGATCCAAACGGAGCACTGGCCCCAATCTGCAAAAGGCTTTCCAGCATATGAAAGAACCGGTGAGTTGGAAAAAGCAGATGCCTGGTTTTGCGGACGCATTACCATGCAGCAGCATTTTACCATAGCAGCGCCTGTTTTTGCACCGGGTGGTAAAACAGTGCAGCGAATAGACTATGTGGCCACCACAGCAGCAGATTCCTTTGCGGTGGCCGTAGATGCGCATGGTAAGCTGGGATGGGACAGCCCTGAAATTGATGGCGACCATGTAATCACCGTACTTACCGAACAGGTGCCGGATGCTTACCTGGCCTATTTGCAGGAGCAGGGTGTGTCTTACATTTTTGGCGGTAAGCAGCAGATTAATTTCAGCACTGTGCTGGAAAAGCTGAACAAGCTGTTTAACATTCAGAAAATAAAGCTGGAAGGCGGCGGAAAAATAAACGGGGCCTTACATGCTGAAGGGTTAATTGATGCATACAGTGTGCTTTATTATCCCATAGCCGATGGAACAGACAGCCCTACGCTGCTGGATACGGACCTGGATGCAGGGAGATTGCCAGCGGTAGCTTTGAAGCTTACGCACGTGGAGCAGTTGGAGGATAGTATTATCTGGGTGAAATATGATGTAGTAAAATAAGGAGAGGCTAGCTAAAAGAATGTAAAATGTAAAATCATAAATGTAAAAGTAAATGCCGCGAACATACGCCTACCTTGTTTCGCGATATTTACTTTTACATTTTAAATTTTACATTTATGATTTTATATTTTGCCGTTAATCTTCCCGGCTACCGTCATCGGCCATCCGCACCATTTTAGGTGTGAACTTCGCCACCACATCCACCAGCTCCTGCTGCGCAGCCATTACTACATTGATATCTTTATAAGCCATCGGCGCTTCATCCAACCCTGCACCGATCAATGTTACCTCGTTGGCCTTTAATACTGCTTTAAAGTCATCTTTCGAAATGTTCTGCACTGCTTTGGTACGGCTCATTTGCCGTCCGGCGCCATGGGAGGCTGAGTTCACAGACAGCTCTTCGCCCTTACCACGCACCAGGAAACCAGGGGCCGTCATGCTGCCCGGTATAATACCCATTACGCCCTTACCTGCCGGTGTAGCGCCTTTCCGGTGCACGATCACTTCTTCACCATTCCAGATCTCTTTCCAGGCAAAGTTGTGGTGGTTCTCTATTTTAGCTAATACCTGTCCGCCAATAGCCTGCGTTAATTTCTGATGGATCACTGCATGGCAGGCAGCAGCATAATCACCGGCCAGGTTCATAGCCAGCCAGTATTCCTGTCCTGCTTCCGTATCTATATCCAGGTAGGCCAGGTTAGCGGCTTCCTGCGGCAGCTTACACAACTGTTTTGCCAGCCGGGTATAATAACCTGCAATGGTAGCGCCCAGGCCACGGGAACCGGAGTGCGTTAACAAGGCCAGGTAAGTTCCCTTTTCAATGTTCAGGGCTTCATCCCGCTCTGCAAA
>NZ_DATCRF010000202.1:0-2399 GCF_036569125.1 Chitinophaga sp.
GCCAATACAGATGGTTTTGATTCCAAGAACCTGCGCCTGGCCAACTATCCGGAAGGTGTAAATCCCCTGGAAGATGGCTCCCTGGTAAATTACCAGCTGCATACCATGGATGTTACCAAAATGACGCGCGAAGCGCTGAAGGATACCACCATGGGTATGAAGGAAAAGGACCGCGCCAAGAACATGTTCGTACTGGGCTTCCTGTACTGGTTGTATAACCGCAGCATGGAAAGCACGGAGAACTTCCTGAAAGAAAAATTTGGTAAGAAACCGGAGATCCTGGACAGCAACCTGAAGGTGCTGCACGCCGGCTATAATTTTGGCGATACCGTAGAAGCCTCTTTCAGCACCCGTTTTAAGGTAGAAAAGGCCCGCATGGAGCCCGGCACCTACCGCAGCATTACCGGTAACACGGCGCTGGCGTATGGGTTGATAGCAGCATCACAAAAGGCTAATCTGCCGTTGTTCCTGGGTACTTATCCCATTACACCGGCATCCGACATCCTGCATGAGCTGAGCCGTTATAAGAACTTCGGCATCCGCACCTTCCAGGCCGAGGATGAAATTGCCGGTATTACTTCCGCCATTGGCGCCTCTTACGGCGGCCAAATGGGGGTAACCACCACCTCCGGCCCGGGCATGGCCCTGAAAGGAGAAGCGATGGGCCTGGCTGTAATGCTGGAAATACCCTTGCTGATCGTAGATATTCAACGCGGGGGCCCGTCCACAGGCTTACCTACCAAAACAGAGCAAAGCGACCTGCTACAGGCTTATTACGGCCGTAACGGGGAGTGCCCGATGCCCATTGTATCTGCCTCCACACCTTCCGATTGTTTTGAGGCGATCTATGAAGCATTCCGCATTGCTGTAAAACATATGACGCCGGTGATCTTCCTGAGCGATGGTTGCATTGCTAACGGCTCTGAACCCTGGCGTTTTCCTAAAGGCGCCGACCTGCAGCCGATAGAAGTTAAATTCAAGACCGGCCTGGCAGAAGGAGAGGAGCAGTTCCTGCCTTACCACCGCGATGAGAACCTGGTACGTCCCTGGGCTGTACCCGGCACACCGGGCCTGGAACACCGTATAGGCGGCCTGGAAAAACAGAACATTACCGGTAACGTAAGCTACGACCCGGAAAACCACCAGCTGATGGTGAAGATCCGCCAGGAAAAAGTAGACCGTATTGCCGATCATATACCCGCGCAAACCATTGAGCTGGGACCGGATACCGGCAAGGTGCTGGTGCTGGGCTGGGGCTCTACCTACGGCGCTATTAAGAGCGCAGTATTAGAGCTGCTGGAAGAAGGCCACCAGGTAGCACACGCACACCTGCGTCACCTGCGCCCCTTCCCCAAGAACCTGGGCGACCTGCTAAGCAGCTTTGATAAGGTATTGATCCCCGAGATCAATAACGGGCAGCTGATCAAAATTATCCGCGACCAGTACCTGATCGATGCGCAGGGTTATCACAAGATCATGGGCGTACCTATTACCAAAGGTGAGCTGGTGGTGAAGATCAAAGAAATGCTGGCCTAAACGCTGTTTACCGGCTTTATATTGCATTGCCAGAGATAATTATTTTTTTAAATATTTTAGACGAATCCTGCCCATACGGGCAGGATTTTTCGTATTTTCCATATTGTAGTACAGGAGTATTTTTTATGAATCGTCTTATCCGCCTGTGTTTTATAATTGGATCTTGTTTAGTGGCCGGCAACCCGCTTCTGGCACAGGTGCATACATTTGAGATAAGACTGGGCTCGCACCCGGTAGGAACCGTGGAGGCGCGTTGTAACATCAATGGCGCTGCCAGGCACATGGAAATAAAAAGCAGCCTGGAAACCCGCTTTGTATCCAAGTTCACGGATATCTCCTGCGACTACAATAACAATGTGCTGGTACAGTCGCGGGTAACGCGCAGCTCCGGTAAGAACAGTGATGATGCCAAGGCTACGACTACGCGCCGGGAAGGCGCCCGTTACCTGATCAATGTAGAAGGGGAACAAAGCGCGCTCAATAATACAGAGATCCTGCATTCCGTATCGGACCTGTATTTTGCAGAGCCTAAACAGATCAACCGTGTTTATTCCGAAACCCTGGGAAAATTCCTGGTGCTGAAAGCCCTGGGCAATGGCGAATATGAGCTTACCCTGCCGGATGGTAAAAAGAATTTTTACCGCTATCAGAAAGGGACTTTAAAAGAGGTGGAGGTAAATCATACGCTGGGGAAAGCGTTTATTGTGAGAACGGGTTAAGAGATGTGCAGGTGTGCAAATGAATTGGAATGTGCTGATGTGTTGATGTGCTAATATGCTAATGTGCTGGTTTTTGTTGTTTATTGCCTGCCTTGTTAATATTTACTTTGCCATAAATATATAAAAGCCCTGACAAGTTAAATC
>NZ_DATCRF010000203.1:0-9169 GCF_036569125.1 Chitinophaga sp.
CGCATCACCTTTGAGCAGTTGGATGAACAGGTAGACCTGCCCTGCATACTTCATTGGAACCAGCAGCATTTTGTAGTGTTACCCCCGCAGGAATATAACCGGCATAAAAAGCGGGAAAAGATCCTGGTGGCTGATCCGGGCCATGGGCTGGTAAAGCTGGACAAAGAAACCTTTCTTGATTGCTGGCAGGGTAACAGCAACACCGGCGCCATACTGATGCTGGAACCTACCGCAGCCTTTTACCAAAAGGAATCCATCCGGGAAACCGCCACCGGCTTCCGTTTCCTGTTCAATTACATAAAGCCCTACCGCAAATATATTGTGCAGCTATTTTTAAGCGTGCTGGTAGCAAGCGTGTTATCATTGATCCTGCCTTTTCTTACCCAAAGCCTGGTGGACTATGGCATTAACCGCAACAACACCGGCTTTGTATACCTGGTGCTGGTATCGCAGCTCTTATTATTTGCCGGCTCCACTGCCATTGAAATGATCCGCAGCTGGATCCTGTTGCATATGAACAGCCGTATCAATATCCACATTATTTCCGATTTCCTGATCAAGCTCATGAAGCTGCCCATCCGTTTTTTCGATACAAAAATGATCGGCGACATTCACCAGCGCATAGGCGATCATACCCGCATACAGAACTTCCTGACCGGTACTACACTCTCCACTCTTTTTTCTTTTGTGAACCTGCTGGTGTTTACCATCGTGCTGGCTGTGTACAGCCTGAAGATATTATTGGTGTTTGTACTGTTCAGCGCTGCTGCTATCGGCTGGATCCTGTTTTTCCTGCGCCGCCGTAAAGCGCTGGACTATAAGCGCTTTCAGCGCATGAGTGAGAACGAGAATATTTTATTTGAGCTGATCACCGGCATGCAGGAGATAAAGTTAAATAATTGCGAAACCGCCCGGCGTTGGGAATGGGAACAGGTGCAGGCAGGGCTTTTTAAGGTGAATGTAAAGAACCTGGCATTAGGGCAATACCAGCAGCTGGGTTCCGTTTTTTTTCACCAGCTGAAGAATATCCTGATCTCTTTTATCACTGCCCGGGAAGTTATGAACGGGCACCTTACGCTGGGCATGATGTTATCTGTAAGCTATATCATAGGGCAGATGAACAGCCCCTTGGATCAGCTGTTAACCTTTATACAATCGGCCCAGGATGCAAAAATGAGCCTGGACCGTTTAGGCGAGATCCATAACCGGCAGGATGAAGAGCAGCCCGGCCAGGAGGCCCTGCCGGTAGGCAATGGCGGGATCCGCCTGGAAAATGTATCCTTCCGGTACGGTGGAAAACAATCGCCATATATTTTAAAGAACATTAACCTGGTGATACCGGAAGGAAAGGTTACCGCCATTGTAGGCACCAGCGGCAGTGGTAAAACTACCCTGTTAAAATTACTGCTGCAATTCTATGAGCCGGGCGCAGGACAGGTATGGGTGGGCAACCGGCGCTTACAGGAAATATCGCCCCGCTGGTGGCGGCGGCAATGTGGCAACGTGATGCAGGATGGTTTTATTTTTTCAGGCTCCATTGCAAAGAATATTGGTATCAGTGATGAAAAGCCCGACAAGCATAAATTAATACATGCAGCGGAAGCAGCTAACATCCGCGGTTTTATTGAAGAGCTGCCAATGGGCTACCAGACTAAGATCGGGAATGCAGGCGGCGGCATTAGCGCAGGACAAAAGCAGCGGATCCAGATTGCGCGCGCCATTTATAAAGATCCCCGCTACTTATTTTTTGATGAAGCTACCAGCGCGCTGGACGCCAACAATGAAAGCATTATTATGCGTAACCTGGAAGCGCTTTTTAAAGGAAAAACAGTGGTGGTGATCGCGCACAGGCTAAGCACAGTAAAGCATGCCGACCAGATCGTAGTGCTGGAAAAAGGTGAGATCGTGGAAATAGGAACGCATGCCACCCTCACCGCACAAAAAGGAAATTATTTTGAGCTGGTAAAAAATCAATTGGAATTGGGAGGATAATATAACATGCCGGATACACAACAACATACCGCCTCATTAAATGGCCAGGCCACTCACCATTCGCTGGAAGTGCGGAGTGAAGCCGTGCAGGAGATCATGGGAAAAATGCCGCACTGGATCATCCGCATCGGTATTTATCTTATTGCATTGCTAACAGCAGCTGCATTGGCAGGCGCCTGGTTCTTTCATTACCCGGAGATTGTAACAGTGCCCGTAACCATCCGGCAAGGGCTGGCTGCAGCTAACATTCCGGCGGCAGCTGCCTGGAAAGTAAAAGCCGGTCAGCCGGTATTGATAAAGCTTACAGCATACCCGCAGGAAGAATTTGGCATGCTGCAGGGAACTGTAACCAGTATAAATGGTTTTTATGCGGAGATACAATTAACACATGGCCTGCTTACCACTGCAGGTAAAACACTGCCCCTTCATCCGCTGCTGGATGGCGCTGCTGAAATTACAACAGAGGATAAAAGCATAGCAGCACGCTTATTTGGCAAGCTATGGAAAATGAAATAAGCGTTATTCCCTGCCCTCAATAAGCTGAAAGAAAGGCTCCCGGTAAGTATCGCCGATGGGTATTACATGATCGCCGATGAAGATGCGGTTCCGCTCAATGGTATCCGTTTTTTCCAGGGAAACAATATAGGATTTGTGTACCCGCACAAACCGGGACGCTGGCAGGATCTTCTCCATGCGTTTCATATTCTGCAGGGTAATGATCTTTTCAGCAGTGGTTTGTATGGCAATATAATCTTTCAGGCCTTCCACGAACAGGATCTCCGACAGCTGCACCTTTACCATTTTATTATCCGTTTTCACAAAAATAAAATTGGGCAGCTCTGCCGCAGGCTTTTCATAGGGTACCTGGGTCTGGCTGGGGCGGATGGCGCTGAGCGCTTTTTGCGCAGCTTTATAAAAACGTTCGTAGGCAACAGGTTTCAGCAGGTAATCCAGCACATCATGCTCATAGCCGTCCAGCGCATACTGCGGGTAAGCGGTAGTGAATATAACAAGGGCTTTGCCATGAATGATCTTCATGAACTGCAGGCCGTTCAGCTGGGGCATTTGAATGTCAAGGAACACCAGGTCCACCCCGCCGCTTTCCACCAGTGGCAAGGCATCCAGCACCTGGCTGGTGCTGTATACCAGCTCCAGGAAAGGGGTTTTGTGAATGTAATCGGTTATCACATCCAGTGCCAGCAGCTCATCATCTATAGCAATACAGCGTAATTTTTGCATGGGCTAGGCCAGTTTCAGCTTAAGTTCACAAATGTAATGCGTTCCGTTGTTATTTACCGTTAATGTATGCCGGCCGGGGTACAGCAGCTCCAGCCTGCGTTTGATGTTAGTGATGCCAATGCCGCCCGTTTCATCTTTCCCCTGCGCGCTTATGCGGTTCTGCACATACAGCTGCAGCTGGTCCGGTTCAAGGGTCACCTGTATCAGCACCGGGTCAGCAGGATCATGCAGCTCGCCGTGTTTAAAGGCGTTTTCCACAAAAGCGATCAGCAGCAGCGGCGCTATCTGCTGGTGCTGCGTATCGCCTTCCACCAGCACATCGGCGTAGATGGTTTCTTTAAAACGCATTTTCTGTAATGCCACAAAATTACCCAGGTATTGCAGCTCCTTTTCCAGCGGCACAAGCTTGTCTTCCGTATCATACAGCATATACCGCATGATCTCCGAAAGCTTCAGGATGGCGGCCGGCGCTTTTTCCGACTGCTGGTAAGAGAGGGAGTAAATGCTGTTTAAGGTATTGAACAGGAAATGCGGGTTGATCTGCGATTTCAGGAAGGAGATCTCCGCGGTGAAATGTTGTTTTTCCAGCTCTCTTTGCTGCCGCTGCAAATGGTACCAGTTCTCTATAAAACGTACCAGGCTGGCCAGTATAACCCAGATGCCAAAACGCAGGTAATTGTCTTTAAAATAGAAGGTATAGGTAAGCTCCTGGAAGTAATTGCGGATCCCGAACAGGCGCAGGAGCAATACCTCTTCCACCAGGTAACGCAGCGTGATAACGCTGAGTACCAGCAGGGCAACGCTCAGCAGCCATGCGGCATATCTTTTTTTTGCCAGCAGCCCGGGATGCAGCCATTTATAGTTAATATAAAAGCTGGCCAGTTTCAGCGCTGTAAAAGAAACCATGAAAATGCTGAGGTCTATATCAATATCAACATCCAGGTAAAGGTTCATGACCGTTACCCCCAAAAAAAGCAGTAAGCTGAAAAGTATTTTTCTATGATGATCTGTCATAATACCGTAATTGATCCCAAAGTTACCGGGAAGCTGCGGGCCCCTGCTCTTTCTTCGACAAACTACCTTTTACGTCCGACCAACCGGCCGGCCCCGGGTTGGTCGGACCCCGGAGAGGGTTGGTATAATTGAAGCCACAGGCCCGGCCGCTTGCAGGCATCTTTGCAGGGTCTCAAAATAAGGTTTATGAAACTGTTTTTTACTTCCCTGTTCATCATTTTGCAATTTAGCGGATATGCCCAGTCGCGTGTATCCGGGCAGGTAAATATAGCTGCCGGGCCGGCGCCCTTTGCTACTGTGGCCTTGCTGAAAGCGGCCGACAGCTCATTGGTTAAAGGAATGGTATGCGATAGCCTGGGCCGCTTTACACTGGAAAATGTGTCTTATGGCAGCTACCTGCTGGCTGCAACACAAGCCGGCAGCGGCAAAACCTACAGCAGGGGCTTTACTTCCGATAGCCTGCACCGGCAGGTAATGCTGGAACCTTTGTTGCTGATGCAGCAGCATACTTTGAAAGAGGTGGCTGTAAATGCACAAAAGCCTTATGTTGAAATGCAGATAGATAAGCTGGTGCTGAATGTGGAGAATAGCGTAATGGCGCATGGCAATATGATCTTTGACCTGCTGATCCATGCACCGGGTATGCGGCAGGACCAGTACGGGAACATAGTGATGATGGGGAAGCCCGGTGTGCAGATCTGGATAGATGGCCGCCCCTCCTCACTGAGCGGCGAAAGCCTTTTGAACTGGCTGAAGAACCAGCCGGCAGATGTTGTTGCTAAAATTGAGATCATCACGCATCCATCGGCCAGGTACGATGCAGCCGGCAGCGCAGGCATTATTAATATACGCCTGAAGAAGAATGTGCAGCAGGGCTTAAACGGCGGCGCATATACGTCATTATCCATGGGTAAATATCCCAAGGCAGCCACCGGTATTAATATGAACTACCGGAAAAATAAGCTGAACCTTTTCAGCGACTATAGCTACTCGTATTCAGAATCGTACAATTACCGTACAGTGAATACGGTGATCAACAACGGCTCTTTTATTGATTATGATAACTACTGGCACCCCATAGGCAACTATCATTACGGAAAGCTGGGCGCTGATTATAAGCCGGATACCAAAACAACAATCGGCGTGTTGCTGAAAGGTAACATCAGCGCCACCAACGCCATTACAGATGCCAATACAGCCGTATATAGTGATCCTGCGGAAAAGCGCTACCTGGTGGCGTTGTCAGATGGGAAAGACCGCTGGAACAACCTATCGTACAACTTTAACATACTGCGTGAGACAGATACCCTGGGCAGCACCTTTAACCTGGATGCCGACCTTTCCCGCTACGATAAAACTGCAAGCGAGAGCATCCTGAACTGGGACCGTGCCGGCGAAAAAGGCCAGGCCACACAGATCGCTGAGATCCGGAGCGCCATGCCGGTAGACATAAGCGTGCTATCGCTAAAGACAGATTATGTAAAGTACTTTACCAAAACCTTCCGGATAGAAACCGGCTTTAAGGTTAGCAGGGTGAGCACCGATAACGACATACGCTATGATTCCTTACTGCAGCAGGTTTGGCAGCCGGATCTGAACCGCTCTAACCATTTTGCATATACGGAAAATATTCAGGCAGTATATGTAACCGCGGTAAAAGAATGGAAACAGTTGACGCTGCAGGCAGGGCTGCGTGCAGAAAGAACAGATGCAACCGGCAATTCCCTTACGCTGGGGCAAAAGGTGCAACGCAGGTATGCCGGCTTTTTTCCATCGCTGAATGTGATGAAGCAAATAAATAATAACAACCAGCTTACCTTCAGCTATTCCAGGCGTATAGACCGGCCTTCGTACAGTTCCCTTAACCCCTTTGTGGTAGCCATTGATCCCTATAATAAAACCGTGGGCGACCCTTACCTGAATGCGGCTTACAGTAATACTTTTGAGCTGAGGCATGGTTTCCGGCAGTTCCTGTGGACCACCCTGTATTACAGCCATGGCAGCAAAGGCGCTATTAGCCTTATTAAGCAGGACAGCCTTACGAAAATACAAACCACCACCTTTGCAAACCTGGGCAGCAGCGATTACGGGTATCTATCAGTAAGTATCAGCCTGCCGCTTACCAAATGGTGGCAGATGGATTTCAATGGCGGTGCTGGTTACGCGCAATACCTTTCGGATATTCCGGGCAACCGGTTCACCAATGGCAGCTGGGGTGCGGAAACCGGTTTGGATAACACCTTCACCGTATGTAAGAACCTGAAGCTGATGATCAGCATGTTCTATAACACTGCGGCGCCTTCAGGCCAGGAGCGGCAGCGCGCTAACTATGGCGGACGTTTAAGCGCCAGTAAGCCGGTGCTCAATAAAAGAGGGCGGATCAGCTTTACGCTGCAGGATCCATTTAATATGCAGCGCTACGATGCGGATATCTACACGAATGCCTCTGCCATCCGCTGGATAAACCGCTGGGAGAGCCGCCGCGTAAGCCTTGGCTTTTCCTGGAAGTTTGGACGGCAGCAGATCAAGGCCGCCAGGGACCGGCAGAACGGGGTAGGGGATGTAGAAAAAAGGGTACAGATGTAACCTGATAGAAGGACCATTATTCACTCCGTAAAGACTTTACCGGATCGGCTAATGCAGCCTTGATGGCCTGCAGGCTTACTGTTACCAAAGTGAGCATGATAATAGCTGCACCTGCAACCAGGAATACAGTGGCACTGATGCTTACACGGTACGCAAAGCCTTGCAGCCATTGGTTAATGGCCCACCACGACAATGGAAATGCAACGAGTACGGCCAGCAGTACAAGCTTTAAGAAATCTTTGGTCAGCATAAGCATAATGCTGTTGATAGAGGCGCCTACCACTTTCCTGATGCCGATCTCTTTTTTTCTTTTTTGCGCAGTAAATGCAGCGAGACCAAAAAGACCTAAACAGGAAATGATGATAGCTACAATGGCGAAATAACGGGATAATACGGATACTTTTTGTTCTGAAGCATACATGGCCTGGTAATCCTCATCCAGGAATTTATATTCGAATGGAAGTCCTTCGTTAAAATTTCTATAGAGTTGTTCCAGTTTTGCCAGTGTTTGGCCTTCAGCACCAGCTTTTATTTTTACAAGAATGGTCCTGTTGCGGGTTGAATATTCCAAAAATGCAGGGCCTACTTTTTTATAAAGGGACTCAAAATTAAAATCTTTTACTACCCCAATGATCTGTTTTTTACGGCCCCAGAGTGAAACTGTTTTGCCAACGGGATCTTTAATTCCCATGTTGGCAATAGCAGCTTCATTGAAAATAACCGATAAGCTATCCGAGCCGAACTCTCCTGAAAAAGTACGGCCTGCAGCCATTTTTAACCCCAGCAGCTCCATGTAGCCAAGATCACCGCTAACGCCAAAATATTCTATACCTAAATTGGGATCTTTCCCTTCCCATGAAATACCGCCGCCGCTATGGCCCGAATGGCCTAAAAGGTCGCCTTCCATACTGGAAGCGCTTACAACTCCTGGTATGTTCCTGGCTTCAGCAAGGAACGACGGCGTATTATCGTGCACTTTTCCAACATTGGCAAACCGGATAATGTTGTCTTTATTATAGCCGAGATTTTTTGTTTGTATCAGCTTCATTTGCTGGTACACCACAATAACCGCGATAATAAGCATAACAGAAACAGTAAACTGGAAAACAACCAGACTTTTTCTTATCAGTGATTCGCCTGCAGAAGTGTGCAGCTTTCCTTTCAGCACAGCGGTGGGTCTGAAGCCGGAGAGATAAAGTGCCGGATAGCTGCCGGCAAGGATGCCGGTAATAACTGCAATGCTTAGCAGGGAAAAAATAACACCTGCATTGAAGCTTATAGTGAGCTGTTTTCCGGTGATCTCTTTAAATAGCGGAAGCAGTAAAAAGATTATTAATACCGCAACTGCCATTGACAGGAACGACATTAACATGGATTCTCCCATATATTGGAAGATCAGCATTCTTCTGGGAGCACCGATCACTTTTCTTATGCCCACTTCCTTCATTCTTCCGGCAGCTTTAGCTGTGGAAAGATTCATGAAATTAATACATGCGATCACTAAGATGAAAATGGCAATGATGGAGAAAAGGTGTACATACTCAATTCTGCCGCCAACAAATTTCCCATCTTCAAATTTGTTGTACAGGTACCCGTCTGAATATTTCCGGGCAAACAGGCTTCCTTCCCATTTTATCCATGCTTCAGAACCAGGTATGGTTTTTATTTTTGATCTTGTAAAATCTTTGATCTTATTGTTAAAGGCATTTATATCCGTGCCTTTTTTCAGGACCAGGTAGGTATACACGCTATTATTTCCCCAGTTATAAATATCGCCCAGGTCTCCGGTCTCTTTGTCAACATACACTGCGTAGTTAAATACAAGATCAAACTGGTCAGAGGCATTGGAAGGGGGCGCTTCATACACGCCGCTAATGGTGTAAGTACCATTATACTTTCCACCCGCATCCCATGTAAAGGCCGTTCCGCTCAGGTTATGGGTGGTGTTAAATATTTTCAAAGCAAGTTTATCTGAGATCAGCACTCCGTATTTATCAGCCAGCACTTTATTCTTATTTCCCTCAATAAGTCGGTAGGAAAATACATTCAGAAAATCGCTGCTCACGAACCGCCATGTTGCTTTAATATGTTTTTCATTAACTGAAAAAATTCCCGTCTGGGCTTCCTTTCTTATAGCAACCGCGTGTTCAATTTCAGAGAATGACCTGGGCAGCTCATTGGCTAAGGTGCCTTGTGCCGTTGACCATACCATGGTGCTGCCATCCCCGCTAATACCTGTTTTCATTACCTGGTACAGCTGGCTGTCCTTTTCATTGAACCGGTCAACATGCAGCTCGTCATTTACCCACAGGTAGATCAGCAGCACGCAGGCCAGCCC
>NZ_DATCRF010000204.1:0-10574 GCF_036569125.1 Chitinophaga sp.
ACCCGCAGTATCATCAGCCAACTTAGCAAATCATACTCAATAAATGAACGCATGACCTACAAGAGAAGCCCGCCATAAAAAAGAATAGCATTATACCCGCAGTATCACCAGCCACTTAGTAAATCTTACCCAACAGATGAGCACATTGCTTGCGAAGAGAAGCCCGCCATAAAAAGAATAACACTATACCCGCAGTATCATCAGCCAACTTAGCAAATCATACTCAATAAATGAACGCATGACCTACAAGAGAAGCTTGCCATAAAAAAAGGAATAACACTGCACTGCAATATCACCAACAGCTTAGGAAATCATACCCAACAGATGAACGCATTGCTTACAAAAAGAAGCTTGTCATATAAAATGGAACGCTATACCCGCAGCGTCACCAGCCAACTTAGCAATCTTATCCAACAATGGTCACATGACCTACAAGAGAAACTTGCATAAAGAAGAAATAACCAACTTTAACAGATCCGCTACCCAATGATCCTCAATCATTTTCCACCCCCTCCATACTTCACCGCACCAAATAATTTTGTTAATCCAATATTTCCATTAACTTTGAATTACAAAGTGCTTTCTATATGAACGAACAGCAGCATCTGGAAACGTTAAGTGATATTAAACGCATAATGGAACGCAGCAGCCGTTTCATATCCCTTAGCGGCTTAAGCGGCGTATGGGCCGGCATTTGCGGCCTGGCCGGCGCCACAGTGGCCTACCTCTGGATCCATAGCTACTATCTTGCCTGGGATACCCGCGGCAGTTATTATGATAACGACTACGCTGCCCTGCGCTTTAAACTGATTGCACTGGCAGTTGTTGTACTGGCCGTTACCCTGGCCGGCGGCGCTTATTTTACCTGGCGCAAGGCACGCCGCAATAACCTGCCCATTTGGGATGCAACCTCCCGTAAAGTTGTGGTGAACCTCTGTCTGCCACTGGTAACCGGCGGTTTTTTTATACTGGGGTTAATGTATAATAATCATGAACCTTTAATAGCCCCGTCCTGCCTGGTGTTCTATGGCCTGGCCCTGGTAAATGCCAGCAAATATACCCTCACGGATATACGTTATTTAGGTATTACGGAAATTATTCTGGGGATCCTGAATATCTTCTTTTTACGCCGTGGCCTTTATTTCTGGGCCCTGGGCTTTGGCGTGCTCCATATAATCTATGGCCTTGTAATGTGGTGGAAATATGAAAGAGGAATGAAAATAGAAGGCTGAAAACAGCAGGTATATTTTTCTCCAATTAATTTATGGAAATTGTGATGCAATGAATCCAATAGGTAATCTCAATAAATTATTCGACAGCCGCATTCGCCTGGGCGTGATGAGCGTTCTCATGGTGAATGAGGAGGTGAGCTTCAACGACCTGAAGCAGGTGCTGGAAGTGACAGACGGCAACCTGGCTTCCCACCTGACCACGCTGGAGGAGAACGGTTACCTGAAAGTGCACAAGGGTTTTATTGGCCGTAAGACCAATACCACCTATTCCATTACCAAAGCCGGGGAAAAAGCTTTTAAAGGGCACCTGGCTGCGCTGGAAAATATGATCCGTTCTATAGAGTGAAATTTTTTTTATCCCTATACTTTGAAATACAAAGTACTTTTTAAAACTTAAAACATGGAAACACCGCAAACCACCGAGAAGCAAACATTTATGCAACGTAATTCCTACTCCATTAAAGCCATGGTAATTGGCTTCCTGGTACTGGTATTGCTTATTCCCACCGCCATGATCATGGGCCTTATTTCCGAACGGGAGCACCTGCAAACAGATGCCACCAAGGAAGTAAGCAGCAAATGGGCCAACGAGCAAACCATTACCGGTCCGGTGCTGGTAGTGCCTTACACGGAGCTGAATGAGAAAAAAGAGCTGATCCGCAAACAGGCCTGCTTTTTACCGGATAAGCTCAATATCAACGGGCAGCTGGCGCCGGAGATCCGCAAGCGGGGCATTTATGAAGTGGCTGTATACAGCTCTCAGTTACAGCTGAGCGGCGCCTTTACACCACCCGACCCTGTAGCGTTGAATATACCGGCTACCAGCTTTTTGTGGGATGAGGCGTACCTGTCGATCGGTATTTCAGACATGCGCGGCATCACCAACCAGCTGCAGGTATTATGGAACGGACAGCCATATGTTTGCAATCCTGGCACGCCCGCGGCCGACTTACTGGGCAATGGTGTGCAAACACGCATTCCTTTAAGCGGTATGGTGGCTAATAGTGATACGGCCAGCTTTTCCATTAACCTGGGCCTTAAAGGATCCGGCCTTATTTATTTTTCACCGGTAGGCAAAACCACCCGGGTAAGTATAAACGCACCCTGGGCCAATCCCAGCTTTGATGGCTCTGTGCTGCCGGAAAAGCGCGATATCACCACTAAAGGTTTTACCGCCAGCTGGCAGGTGCTGCACCTGAACCGCAACTTCCCCCAAAGCTGGAGCGTAGGAGATAAATATGATATTAAAGATGCGGACTTTGGCGTAAAGCTTTTTTTACCGGTAGATGGTTATGCCAAATCCATGAGGGCCGTGAAATACGCCATACTGATCATCGGCCTTACCTTCCTGCTGTTTTACTTCATCGAGTTACTGCAACATCACAGCGTTCATCCATTACAATATATACTCATCGGCGTGGCCTTATGCATTTTTTACACTTTGCTGATTGCCCTTGCCGAGCAGCTGAATTTTAACCTGGCATATATCATTGCCACCCTGTTAACCCTAAGCCTGGTAACTGCTTACGCGGCCAGCGTGTTCAGAAAAGCTGGTACCACGCTGGCTGTAGGCGGTACCCTGCTTACGTTGTACGGGTTTATTTACGTGATCATCCAGTCAGAAGATCAGGCATTGCTCATGGGCAGCCTGGGCTTATTCATCATCCTTGCCATCGTCATGTACTTTAGCCGCAAGATCCGTTGGAATACACTGGGCGGTAATATCGCATACGATCAAAATGCTAACGCATGAAACGGAGCATGATCAATGTTGCTTGCACAAAGAAGTATATGCGGAAGGTGGTTCATAGAGGCAATCAAAAAATAAACGCATGAAAATTAAAATGATCCTGCCGGCATTAACGGAAGCAAAAAGCCCCTACTGGCGGCCCATTAAGTACTCCTTGTTCCCCCCGCTGGGATTGGCTACCCTGGCGGCTTACTGTGATGCGGATGATGAGATCATCCTGCAGGATGAGCATGTGGAAACCCTGCAGCTGAACGATGATCCGCAGCTGGTGATCATACAGGTGTACATTACCAATGCTTACCGTGCCTATGCTATAGCAGATCATTACCGCAGCAAAGGTTGTTATGTGTGCCTGGGTGGGTTGCATGTAACGTCGTTGCCGGAAGAGGCCATGCCTCATGCGGACAGTATCTTCATCGGTCCCGGTGAAGATACTTTTCCGCAGTTCTTAAAAGATCTTAAGCAGCGGCGCACGCAAAAGATCTACACCTCACAGCAACGTACGCTTCATAGCATACCACCCATACGCCGGGACCTGATCAAACGTAACCTGTACCTGGTGCCCAATTCCATTGTAGTGTCCAGGGGCTGCCCGCACCATTGTGATTTCTGTTACAAAGATGCTTTTTTTGAAGGCGGCCGCTCTTTTTATGTGCAAAAGGCAGATGAAGCCCTGGCGGAAATAGACCGCCTGCCGGGCCGCCACCTTTACTTCCTGGATGATCACCTGCTGGGCGACCGTAAGTTTGCCGCTGCCTTGTTTGATGGTATGCAAGGTATGAACCGGGTGTTCCAGGGCGCCTCTACCGTGGAAGCTATTTTACGCGGCAACCTGATAGAGCAGGCTGCAGCAGCAGGTTTGCGCAGTGTGTTCATAGGTTTTGAAACCTTCAGCAACAACAATCTGCAGCAAAGCAACAAAAAGCAGAATATCGGGAAAGACTATACGGAGGCCATCCGCCGCCTGCACGACCTGGGTATTATGATCAACGGCAGCTTTGTATTCGGGCTGGATGATGATACTGAAGATGTGTTTAAACGCACGGTAGACTGGGCGGTGAACAATGGCATTACTACCTGCACCTTTCATATCCTTACACCCTATCCGGGCACGGCTCTGTATAAACGAATGCAGCAGCAGGGGCGTTTGCTGCACAGCAACTGGGACCTGTATGATACGCGGCATGTGGTGTACCGCACCAACGGCCTTTCGGCACAGCAGCTGGAGCAGGGCTACAACTGGGCCTACCGCAATTTCTATAGCTGGCGCAATATTACCAGCGCCAGCCTGGCGCATACACAGCTGAAACATATGCTGAAACATTTTGCCTACGCCGGCGGCTGGAAAAAATTTGAACCATTATGGAACTTCATTATCAAAACCAAAGGGCTCAATCAAATGCTGCCCGTGCTGGAAGCTATTCTCTCAAAAGTTCCCGGGCGGCAAACACTGAAGCATGGCCCGCTCCAACACTCGTTCAATTAAAAGAGCGCGTTATGCAGCAGTACTGGTTTAAAAAATATGGGTGGACATACATTCCCGTTAGCATAACCGGCAGCCTGGTAACCATTGCCGCCATACTGCTAACAGGGGCCTGTGTTTGGATATTGGACCGCCAATGTTCATCCCTTGCCGATGCGCTGATCCACTTTTTTATTTATTTTACCTGTATTGCTTTCTGGTGGAAATGGATAGCGGAAAGCACGGCCCAAAAACCAAACAACCATGATGCCTCCTAAAAAGAACTACCTGCACCGCCGCCTGCACAGTTTCCGGTATGCCTTCAGCGGCATCGCTGCTTTCATTATCTCAGAGCCGCATGCCCGCATACACGCTGTAGCTACGGTGCTGGTAATAGCGCTGGGCGCCTGGTGCCATATTACCGCAGTGCAGTGGATAGCCATTAGTGTTGTTACAGGCATGGTATGGATAACGGAAATGCTGAACACCGTTATCGAAAAAATGATGGATCATTTGTCGCCGGACTACCACCCCCGTGTAAAATGGATCAAGGATGTAGCGGCCGGCGCCGTGCTCATAGCCGCCATAGTAGCCGTAATTACGGGTGCGGTGGTATTTCTGCCGGTTTTCTTTAAATAGCGGTTTTGAAACCAAACCATTATTCAACATTTCAATTAAGCATTAAATGCGTATGCAATTACCTACCATAGCAGGTAGCAGCAGAAAGGCCTTGTGGGTGGCTGTTACTTTTAGTATAGCATTATTAACGTTCCGCTGTATCCATACCGGCAGCTGGCAATATACCTTTCTGTTGTGGAACCTGTTCCTGGCCTGGGTGCCCTATTACGTAACCTGGATAATGCGGCGCCTGGACAGCAGTAAATGGCCCTTACCGGTATGGATACCGGTGTTCGGCCTGTGGCTGCTATACCTGCCCAATGCACCCTATATAATTACTGACCTGTATCATTTACCGGAAGGCGGTGCGCCCATGTGGTTTGACCTGATCCTGATCCTGTCTTTTGCCTGGAACGGCCTGCTGCTGGGCTTTATATCCATTAAGCAAATGCAGGGCATGTTCATAAACCGTTTTCCCAAATGGCCGGTACAGCTGTTTATTTTACCGGTAATGCTTTTATGCGGCTGGGGCGTATACATTGGCCGTTACCTGCGCTGGAACAGCTGGGATCTGGTAGTGCAGCCGGTGCCCCTATTGAGGGAAACTGGCGCCATGGTGCTGCACCCCATGGAGTATAGCCATGTATGGGGTTTTACGGTTTGCATGGGTTTGTTCATGCATATTCTTTACCACTTAAGGTTTGCTGCACATAAATGATCTGGCTATTGTCCGAATACCCTATACCAATTAAAAAGGGGGTGTATCGTTTATGATACACCCCCTTGCTGTATAAAGATGATTGTATTTGCTTAGAAATCCACGCCCATACCAAAGTACCAGATGGGGCTGCCGCGGAAGAAAGCGATCATTGGCCAGCCGGCGTCTACCCGCAGGAAGTAGCCTGCAATAGTAGTACGGGCGCCAAAACCATAACCACCTACAAAGGGCCCCAGGAAGCCTTCTTTGATCTTCACCGTTACGCCATCGCTGCCGTTATAATACGTGTAATTGGCATCTTTAAAGTTCAGCGTTTTATTCCAGGCAGTACCCAGGTCTATAAAGGATGTGAGCTGGAAGTTGCGCAGGAAGGCTGAGTTAATGGGCTTCTCAATAAAGGTGGCAAACACCGGCAGGCGCAGCTCTGTATTGAACAGCATTACATTATTACCATTTTTGGCATTTTGCTTATACCCGCGCATGTTCACCGCCAGCGTCTGGAAGCCGTAGTTGGCAGTCAGATCTACCGGTGTGTTGGTATTGATCTTCGGGTTCAGCCAGTTGTCAACGCCGCCCAGGTAGTACAGCAGCTTGCGGGTACCCCATGAAAGGTCGGCTGAGAAGCGGGTGGCCCAAATAAAGTTGCGGTATATTTTTTCATAGTGCCGCACATCAATACCCATGTTGTAGGTGAATTTGCCTTTACCCGCTGCAGTGGGGTTAAAGAAGCCGTTCAGGTCGCCGGAAAGCTGGGCGTTCATATCGCCATAGATCTTATACCGGGTGCCGTTCCAGATATTAATAGCCGGGTTAATGGTATTATCATACACATATTCCAGGCGTACCAGCGCATAGTTTTCGCTGAAGTCCTGCACTTTCAGGCTCTGGTCGTCAGAGGCCAGTATCACCATACGGTCGTTACGGAAGCCGGTTTGCAGGCGCAGGCTGCGTACCTGGTCAAACGGATAGCGTACTTCCAGCTGGTACAGGTTGGTCTTCAGCTTAATGGGATACAGATCGCCCAAAGATGCCTTATCTACCTTACGGTAATAAGTGAATTTATAATCAAACCGTTTTTTCAGGTAAGCAAAAGAGGCAAAGTATTCCGTACCATCCAGGGAAGACGGTATGCGGAAGCCGCCGCTGAACTTATAATCTTCCATCAGATCGCTTACGCCTATACGAATTAAGCCGTTCACCGGATCTGTTAACCGGATGGGGCTTACCGGCGGGCCGGTAAAGGGCTGGTACTTGTTAATAAGTACGGAGTTATCTATCTGTGCGATCAGGTAGTCCGATGAGAATTTGAGCTTATACGGCAGCAGGCGCGCTTTTTTCAACACAGCTTCTATCTGTGGTATTGAAATGGGCGGTATGCCATCTTTTACAGCAGCAACAGTATCTGCCGGATCGTTACCAAATTCGTTCTGGAAAAAGTCAGGCTTTTTGACAGTATCCCTGGGTGGCTGCTGCCCGTGATAGGTAGGCAGTCCCATACGAATGCTGTCCTGGTGCATCTGGTACTGGCGGAAGGCGGTAGGCCGGGCCGTTACATTACGTTTACGCAAGGCAGTAGTATCTACCTTTAGCTTCACCAAACGTTTAAAATTGTTAATGGCTGTTACTTCAGATACCATTCCCTGGTCGCCCGCTATACGGGATTCCTTAATACCATACTGGTAGTTAGTTACCGGGAATACATAAGTTGAATCTTTGGTGATGGTGATTGCTGCCACGGAATCCGGAGCCGTAGTGCCGTATGCGGAGAGTGCAGAATCCAGCTCGGAAGGATCCGGGTTATGCAGGATCTCTGAGCCTACAAAGAATAAGCTGTCCACACCTGCTCTTTCCGATTTAAAGAAACCGGCAAAGCGGTTACGGATCCCGTTTTCATCTGTTACAAATGTAAAGTGTGTGTTGTTATACTGCATGGGCAGGCGTGCATCGCCATGCTTCATGTCTGTAAGCTGGGAGATCTGTTTTTCAGAGGTCTTGTTCCAGTTATCAACCAGGAATACATTATAGCGGCCGCCGGGCAGTACGGTATCTGCGCTGCGTGCTGTGGGTGAAGGGCGGTTGGATGAATAAATGATACCGCTTTTACCCGGGAAGGCTACAAAAGAAGGGTCCAGGTCATCAAACACATCGTTGGTGATCTGTTCTGTTTTGTAGTTGCTGATGTTATAGGTGAAAATATCCGTATGCCCGTTCTTAACAGCAGAAAGCAGCAGGGTATTATCAAATTCAAAGAAGTACTTCATATCTATCACCCGGTCAAACATGTTCAGGTCCTGCTTGGTGGTGATCTTGCTGATCAGGTCATACACCATCAGGCGGGTGCGGCCTTCATATTCATAAACCACGGCAATACGGTTACCCTTCTGGTTCCAGGCTATTTGCGGGTAGTTGGGATCCAGCTGGTTGGCCAGCTGTTTTACGCCGCTGCGCAGCAGTATTTTCGGTTTATTGTCGCCTACCTGGATCTGTACGCGGTACAGGCCTTTCTTAAATTCTACTACAGCGTAGGAATTGTTCCGGGGATTGGCCTGGAAACGGTAAAAGTCGGATTTACCTACTTCGCGTGTTACCACGGTGCGGCCACGGGCTATTTGGCGGCGGCGGCGGTTATCCTGCTGGTATTTCCTGATGTTGTACATCATGAAATCTTCCATGGCCTTTTTGGGCGTTTGGCTCAGCACCTGCTCAAAACCTCTTTTCAGCCCCCGGTTTATGCGGGATATGTACATGAGGTAGGGTACGGCATCTTTCCCGTATTTGCTCTCCACATAAAACCAGAATGCATGGCCGGCCAGCAGGGGATGGTCATATGCAAGGGAGTTGAACTTGGTATATTTACCGGATTGCAGGATGGCTTTCAGCTCTTCATCTTTCTCCGCATTCCAGTTCTCTGCCGCATAGGCAATAAAGCCGTCTGTAAACCATTTGGGAAAATCTATCAATACGGCATTACCGGCAAACTCGCCGATATCCTCACCAAACAAAAGGGTTTCCAGCATTACGCGGGCTATGCCCTGCCGTATCTGGATCTGCAGGTGTTTATGGTCGCCATCAAAATAAACGATCATTTTATTACCCACCAGTTTAGTAACCCCGCCGGTGTTCTGCCAGTCAACACCAATACCAATGTTGGACTGCTTCATTTCGCCAAAGCTGTTATAAACTACTATATTCAGCCTTTGACGGAAAGAGAACTCCATGAACTGTTCCAGCGAGGGTAACTCCTTCTCCGCTTCCTGGGCTACATACTTACCCAATTCCAGCCCGTTCTGACTAAAATAAGTGTTGAAATGCCGGGTTTGATAGTACCGCCACTTGAAATTCTTGTGCTGTACGCGGTTTTGCCCGAATTCAACAGTATTGGTCTGTGCCTGGGATAGAAAATACGTGGTTAGTAATAGGGTACCGGTGAAGAATAACCTGGTAGTAAATCTGTTCATACAGAAAGTATTGATAATATTGTATCTGAATTAAAATTAGCAAAAATCGGGTAACAATGATTGAAATCAAATATTTCCCCTACAATCCGTTCGAGGAGAACACCTATTTGCTTATTAACGAAAAAAGGGATTGCATAATTATAGACCCTGGCTGTTATTTTGAGGAAGAAAGAAAAGAATTACTGGAGTATATCGAAAAAGAGGGGTTAAATGTTACCCGCCTGCTAAATACGCACTGCCACCTGGATCATATTTTCGGGAACCGCCTTATAGCAAAAACCTTTAATGTAGGGTTGGAGATCCATAAGCTGGAACAGCCGGTGCTGGACCGTTCCCCCCAGGCAGGCGCTATGTATAACGTACCTTTTGAGCCTTCGCCTATGCCTGCCCGTTATATGGAAGAAGGGGAAAAAATAACCCTGGGCGCCTGTGAGCTGGAGGTGCTGTTTACACCCGGGCATTCCCCGGGCAGCGTATCATTCTACTGCGCGCAGGAACAATTTGTAATTGCGGGCGATGTGTTGTTTTACCAGAGCATTGGCCGTACAGACCTGCCGGGTGGCCATCACCAGACCCTTTTGAACAGCATCCGTCAAAAGCTGTTTGTATTACCCGATGCCGTAAAGGTATATCCCGGGCACGGGCCTGCGACCACCATTGGTTTCGAGAAACTACATAACCCCTTCCTGAGGTAATTAATAATTAAAAATGAATAATTAATAATAAAGGGTCCGGCATGCACTTGAAGCGCATGCATAACGATTATTAATTATTCATTCTTCATTATTAATTGTTACCGCAGGTAACGCCCAATGAACGGTAACCGCTGAAACTCCTTGCGCTCCATGCGTAGTATAAACCACCCGTATGCCGCAAACAGCAGGGTAGCTACGATCAGCGAAAGCGGTTTTAATGCATATACGTTGCCGGGAGAAAGCAGGCGGGTATTCAGTAAGTGGAATACGAACCAGGTAACTACTGCCAGGCCAATGTAGGTAAGGATCCTGGGCAGATGGTAAGGTACCGGGTAATGTTTTTGCCCCCATACATAACAAACCGCCATCTGGATAAAATAACATACCATGGTGGCCAGCGCAGCGCCATAATAGCCCATAACAGGTATCCACCAGTAGTTAAATAAAAAGGCCAGCGCAGCGGTGATCAGCGTAATCACAGCGCCTGCCCGCGTACGGTCCGTAAGCTTGAACCAGATGGTAAGGTTATAATAGATACCCAGGAACATATTGGCCAGCAGCAGCACCGGCACTATACGCATACCCTGGTAGTAGAAGGGCTTGCGTAAAAAGATCTTCCATACATTCAGGTACAGGCTTAC
>NZ_DATCRF010000205.1:0-7984 GCF_036569125.1 Chitinophaga sp.
TGGAAAGGATACCGCCGGGATGGCATATTTACCTGCGCGATTCCGTATCCGGCACAACAGATGAGTTATACAGCCAGTCCAGGTACCGGCTGTACCTGGAAGCAGGCGACTATAGCAACCGGTTCTCAGTGGTATTCAAAAAAGAAGGTGTTACACCCACACCAGGCGGTAGCAGCGCCATCTTCCAGGCCTATAGTATAAACGGGCAGCTCTTTGGTTACTTTGATAAGGTGCCCGATGAACGTTGTACCATTAACGTTATAAACCTGCAGGGGCAGGTGCTGTTCAGGAAAGAGCTATACAGCAACGGGCGGCACCTGCTGGGATCACAATACAGTAACGGCATATACATCGTGAATTTCCATACAAAGCAACAGGTAGTTTCAAAAAAAGTATTCATTCATAACTGATCTGATGAGCGGAGCAAGCGGCAAAAAAACATTTCACCTGCCAGGCTTTCAAAAAGGCCTGTACCTGGTACTGTGCCTGTTTTGCCTGCAACCGGCGCTGGCGCAGGAGCCGCCGCCGCGCCCGATCGCCATCTATGTAAACCCCGCGCAGGGGCTCATATTCGGCGCATTTTTCCAGGGCGCTTCCGGTGGCACGGTGATCATATACCCGGATGGCTCCCGCTCTGTAACCGGCAGCATTGTACAGGCCAATCTTGGCTATCCCTTCTCTTCAGCTGTTTTTGAAGTGGAAGCCAATCCCGGTACGCTCATCTCAATAATGAATGGGCCCAATGCAACCCTTAGCGGCAGCAATGGCGGTACACTCACCCTGCAGATAGGCGCTTCCAGCACCGGCAGCCCGTTCATTGCTACTGCCACCCCACCGGCACGTACGCAGGTGCGTATAGGCGGAACACTGATTGTTGGCAGCCCGCTGGCCAACCCCGTAGGGAATTACAGCGGAACGTTCAATGTAACATTCATACAGGAATAAAATATGATAAGCAGCATCCACAACATCATACACAGCAGGTGTAGCAGCATAAAAATGCTGTACCTGCTATTACCGTTATGCTGTTGCCGGATGTTGCTGTATGCAGCGGATAATAAGGAACCGGAGCCTGAGCCCATTCTCTTTGAAACCTCTGTATTCCTGGTGGTACAGGGCATTGGCGGGCTGGAGGTGCCGGCAATGATCAATGGTGATAGCGCCTATCTTTCTGTTACGGATGTATTTGATTTTATAAAGGTCAGGAACAACCGCTCAGCCACCGGCGATTCCATATCAGGATATTTCCTGGGCGAGAAAGATGTTTACCTGATAGACCGCGCAAAAAATGAGATCCGCTACCGCGATCATGTTTACAGGCTGCACAAAGAGGATCTTGCCGTATCAGGCACCGCCATTTTTCTAAGGCTGGAATACTTTGGAAAAGTATTCGGGCTGCCCTGCAAATTCAACTTCCGCAACCTTTCCGTGAACATGAACACCAGGCTGGAGCTGCCTGCTGTTAGGGAAATGCGGCTGGCGCAGATGCGGCAGAATATAAACCGCCTGAATGGAAGGCTGAAAGCAGATACGGTGATCAAACGCGATTATCCGCTTTTCCGGTTTGGAATGGCCGATTGGTCAGTAGTAGCAAACCAGCGCACGCAGGCCAGCGATGTATGGGTGAACCTGGGATTAGGCGCTACCATTGCAGGCGGCGAGGCCACTGCCTCCCTTAACTATAATAATTACGTACAGCAGCAGGTAGCGCCCGACAAAGGCGTGAAAGAGATCCGCCCTTTTGACCAGCGGCAGCAATATTACCGCTGGCGCTATGTAGATAATGACCAGCGCGGGCTGCGGCAGATCATTGCCGGCAAGATCTTCACACAATCCACCGCTTCCATTTTTGATCCGGTAGTAGGTGTACAGCTCACCAATGCGCCTACTACCTACCGCCGCTCTTTTGGCACTTATGCCTTAAGCAATATTACAGAACCCGGGTGGACGGTAGAGCTGTATGTGAACAATGCCCTGGTGGATTACACGGTAGCCGATGCCTCCGGCTTTTACACTTTTGATGTACCGCTGGTATATGGCAATTCACAGATCCGGCTGCGTTTTTACGGCCCCTTTGGGGAAGAGCGGATCCAGGAGCAGAACGTCAGCATCCCATTTAATTTTTTACCTAAGAATGAATTTGAATACACGGCCAGCGCCGGTTTTGTGGAAGATAGTTTGAACAGCCTGTTCTCGCGCGCACAAATGAATTATGGGTTCTCCCATCATATAACGATAGGCGCCGGAGCGGAATATCTATCCTCTATTCCCACCAACAAAGCCATGCCTTTTGTAACCACCTCCGTCCGTATGACCACTAACCTGCTGTTTAACGGGGAATACACACATAATGTAAGAACACAGGGCCTCCTTACCTACCGCACGCGCTCCAATTTGCAGGTAGATCTGCAATATACCCGTTATAAAAAAGGACAGCAGGCTATTATCTATAATTTCCGGGAAGAGCGGAAAATAATGCTGGCCAAACCTTTCTTCGGGCAGCACTTTTCCATGTTCACACGTTTAACACTGAACCAGCTCGTTTCCCAGGATCTGAAATACACTACTTCGGAATTGCTGTTATCCGGCGCCATATTAAGGGTAGGCACCAACCTTACCACCTATGCAGTATTGGTGGGCAAGGATCAGCCTTTCATTTACAGTAACCTGGGCCTGTCTTTCCGGATCCCCGGGCAATTCCTGGTGATGCCGCAGGTACAATATGCCTACACCGACAACAGGCTCATATCTGCCCGCTGTGAAATAGGAAAATACCTTTTCCGCAACGGCTACCTGAATGCATCTTATGAAAAAAATTACCGGAGCCGCATCAGTAATTTTCAGCTGGGCTTACGGTATGATTTTTCTTTCGGGCAAGTGGGAGCTTCCATCCTGCGGAGCAACCACACCACTACCGTTGTGGAATCTGCCAGGGGCAGCCTGGTATATGATGGTAAAACCGGTTATACCGGTGTAAGCAACCGCAGCATGGTAGGTACAGGCGGCGTTATTCTGCAGGCGTTCCTGGACCTGAACGGGAACGGGGTGCACGATAAAGGCGAGCCCAAAGCCCAGGGGCTCAGGCTTTCCGTTAATGGCGGGCGCGTATTCAAGGACCATCAGGATACCACATTGCGCGTACAGGACATGGAGCCTTACGCCACCTATTACCTGGACCTGAGCCGCAGCTCTTTTGATAATATTGCATGGCGGGCAAAAAACCAGGTGATCAGCGTGGTGGTAGTACCTAACCAGCTAAAGCTGATTGAAGTGCCGGTGGTGGTGGTGGGAGAAGTATCGGGCCAGGTGCTTTTGCATGAAAGCGAAACCTCAAAAGGGCTGGGCCGCATCAGGGTTTGCTTTTACCGGCCCGATTCAAGCATGGTGGCCAGCACCTTAACAGAAACAGATGGCTTCTTTAACTATATGGGCTTAGCCCCGGGAGCATACACCGCGCGGATAGATCCTGAGCAATTGAAAAAACTGGGATTGCGCTCCATCCCTCCTTCCCTTCCATTTCATATTTCTGCAAACAAGGAAGGCGATGTGATAGACGGGCTGCGGTTTACAGTGGAACGTGAAGCCGGGGCAATCGGGAAAGCCTGGTAGCTTTAATGTATCACCAACATGGTTAGGCTAAATAAAATATGCCCGCTCCCAATAACAGGAAGGTAAGAAGATAGCTGAACACCGGATGGTTTATAACGTAAGGCAAAAGTGATCCGCCACACCAGCATCGCCAAAACACCAATAGCAACACCGTACAAAGCCGCACCGGTAACTGAGTAGCTGGCAACACCCGCATCAACCAGCTTACGGTATGCTATAGCAAATAAGATCCCTATTGCATAGTGGACAATACCTGCTATTATCAATTGCCCGCGTGTATAAGGCAAGGGCTGCACCTGTAACCGCGGGCCGCTGAGCACCGCTGCCAGCACATGTATCACCCGCCAGTTCTTATGCGCCAGCCAAGACAATAAATAAACAAAACCAGTCATAATCGCAGTACCGGCAATACCAGCTAAAACAGACTTCATTTTATAATTGTTTTAAAATTTCAACTAACCAACATTCATGCCTTTCCCGGATAAATTTTCACATTTTATTAGCAAATGGTTTGAAATTTCACCATTAATTTGGCGCTGTTTTCAAAACCATTTCTACTGTAGAAAATAAATAGCTGTTATTTCATAAAGGACTAATTATTATTTATTAATTCTATGATAGCAATTTTAACTACCGGAAAACTGCATCGGCGGCTCATTCAGCTGCATCCACGTATCTTTCTTTCAGGCTTGTTTTTACTTATGTTATGCGGCCTCCACGCAACCGCACAAACAGCCAGCCGTTCAGCGCCACCTTTTACCGCAAGGCTTATGAACCTGGAAGCCGCCACCAACACCACATTCACCTACAACGCACAATTACGTAATGCGGCCCCTGTACCGCGTATCTTCCGCCTTTCAGGCAAGGTGCCAGAGGGTTGGGGCATTTCCTTCAAGGTAGAAGGCATGCAGGTAACGTCCATCAACATTGATTCCGGCCGAACGCAGGACATACAGGTGGAGATCAGTCCCACACCGGAAGCAAAGCCCGCGAAGTACGACATTCCCGTGGTGGCCGTAACCGGCATGGACACATCCAAACTGGCCCTGGAAGCCGTAGTAAAGGGCACCTACAATGTGCAGCTTACCACACCTACCGGCAGGCTGAGTGATGATGTAACGGAAGGCGGCCGTAAAGAGATCCGCCTGGTGGTGAAGAACCAGGGTACCATCCCGTTAGACAATCTAACCCTTTCTTCCCAAACACCCAGCCAATGGCAGGCCACCTTTGAACCCGCCACCATTGCGCAGCTGGCGCCAGGTAAGGAAGTGGAGGTGGTAACAACCCTGCAGGTGCCTGATAAAACTATAGCAGGCGACTACGTAACAAACTTCACCGTTAAAAATAATTACGCCACCGCTACTGCATCCTTCCGCATGACGGTAAAAACTTCCCTGCTTACCGGTTGGATAGGTATACTGGTGATATTACTGGCGCTGGGAGCTGTTTATTACCTTATCCGTAAATATGGCAGGAGGTAAAGGCTATGGAACAACCAATCATTGAGATCCATGGGCTAACAAAACACTATGGCTCCCTGAAAGCGGTCGATGATCTGCACCTGGCTATTCATAAGGGAGAGGTTTTCGGCCTGCTGGGCCCTAACGGCGCCGGCAAATCCACCACCATCCTGATGCTGCTTGGCTTAACGGAACCTACTGCCGGCGAGGCGCGCATCTGCGGGGTAAATGCTTCCCGCAATCCTATCTATGTAAAAAAGAAGGTAGGTTATATGCCCGACAATGTTGGCTTTTACAGTGACCTTACCGCCCTGGAAAACCTGGTGTATATAGGACGGCTGAACGGCATCCCGGAAAAGGAGGTGAAAGCGCGTGCCGGCGATATGCTGCAGCAGGTAGGACTGGAAGATGCGCTGCATAAAAAGGCAGGCACATTTTCCCGTGGTATGAAACAGCGTTTAGGCCTGGCCGATGTGCTGATCCGCCAACCGGAAGTGATCATCCTGGACGAGCCTACCCTGGGCATAGATCCCGCCGGGGTAAAGGATTTCCTGGAGCTTATCCGGCAGCTGAACCAGCAGCAGGGAATGACGGTACTGCTATCATCCCACCACCTTCACCAGGTACAGCAGATCTGTAACCGTGTAGGCATTTTCGTGGGTGGCCAGCTGCTGGCAGAAGGTAATATTGAAACACTGGCCGCTAACCTGTTCCGGTCAGCGCCCTATGAGGTACGGGTAACAGTTAAAACGCTGCCCGGACAAACGGAGTTGCTGCAGGAGCAGCTGCTGGCGCTGCCTGCCGTAAAGCAGGTAAGCTTATCCGCCAACAGCGCACAAATTGCAGGAGAGGAAAATATTACGCCCGAAATTGTGCGCTTCTTCGTCCACAACGGGTATGATGTAACCGGCGTACAGGAACGCAGCTACGGCCTCGATGAGATCTATCAACGTTATTTTGAAAATAATTTAAAGGAAAATATTCCCAATGCAAAGTCAACCGGCTTTTTTAAAAGGTCTTTTACCGGCAAATGGGGAAAGCAATAATGCCAGCCCGTTTTCTGTAATGGTACGGAAGGAAGTGGCAGACCAGGTACGCAGCTGGCGGTTCATCATTCTGGCCGGGCTTATACTGGTTACCTTCCTTGGCTCGCTGTACGTGTCGCTTACCAACATTGGCAGAGCCGTTGGCAACCCGCAGGATCCGGATCACTTGTTCCTTTACCTGAAGCTGCTGACCATTACCGACGGATCGTTGCCCCCCTTCCACGTATTTATTGGTTTCCTGGGGCCTTTGCTGGGCATTGCCCTGGGCTTTGATGCCATTAATTCGGAGCAGTCCAACGGTACGCTCATCCGCCTGATGGCGCAGCCTATTTACCGCGATTCCCTGCTGAATGCAAAGTTTACGGCCTCCCTCATTGTGGTGAGTATTTTATTCTTTTCACTCAGTCTTTTAATGATAGGCGGCGGGCTGATAACAACCGGTGTTAAGATGGAGCCTTCGGAGTTTATAAGGATCATGTGCTTCACTGCCCTTAGCGTGATCTACATCGCCTTCTGGCTGAACCTTTCCATTCTTTTATCCGTAAAGTTCCGGCAAACAGCCACTTCCGCGCTAACTGCCATTGCCATCTGGTTATTCTTTACTGTTTTTTACCAGATCCTTTTACGGATTGCCGTGAGCGCATTCCTGCCCGATCCCGGTACTTTGAGCCAGGAGCAGGTGGCATCTTACAATAGCACCATCATCACCATCATGCGGCTGGTACCCAGCCAGCTGTATACCGATGCTACTACCACCCTGCTCATGCCTTCCGTGCGCAGCCTGGGACCATTAACAATGGAGCAGATGGCAGGCGCTATCCCTTCGCCCTTATCAATACGGGAAAGCCTGCTGGTGGTATGGCCACAGGTGAGCGGGCTGATAGCCGCAACAGTAGTGTGCTTTGCACTTTCTTATTATTTATTCATGAGAAGGGAGATCAGGACCTGAGGAATGTAAAATGTAAAATTTTAAATCATAAATGTAAAAGTGGAATGCAGCGATTAGGTTCTGGTCAGATTTCGCTGCATTCCACTTTTACATTTAAAATTTTACATTTATGATTTTACATTATTAAACATTGGCATTTTAATGATCGAGATCTTCGACAATATCAGGAAGCTGTACAACTTTAGCGGCCCTTGCCCGGAGCTGGCTGATTACATTGAGTTTTTCTCTGAATCCTCTCCTGCAGCCACCAGCCGGCATGCTGCCAATGAATGTTTTACGGTAAAAATGTTCCCCAGCTGGACGCCCACCATCTGGATCAACCTGGGCGCGCCCTATCATTTGCTTACCGGCAATGATTGCCATATGATCCACCCGGCAGATGATGTGCTTGTTTTAAGGGATTCCATTGTAACCCGTTATAACCAGCCCTCAGATCATATTTTCACAGTGAAGTTCTTTCCCGGAGGCCTGGAGCGTATTTTAGGCATCCCACAAACAAAATTCATCAGCCAGGTGGTAGCATTAAAGAACATTATACCCCAGGCGCTCATTCAACAGGTTAAAACAGCCGATTCTTTTGAGCAGCGGATGCAGCTGCTGCAGCAATATTTCCTGACTAATTACGCCCGTAAAAAAAGAAAGGATCATTACATACAGCTGGTAAAGGATAGCATTGATCTTTACCACAATGGCAGCATGCAATACAATACCGGTGAAACAGCAGAAAAAATGTTTGTGACCTCTAAAACCATCAACCGGTATTTTAATAATATCATTGGCATCAGCCCTAAAAAATACTTTTCCATACTGCGTGCAAGAATGGCTTTAACAGCTTATGTAGCCAATAAAAAAGCCTTTGCACCCTGCGATTATGGCTATTATGATATGAGCCACTTTTACAGGGAAATGATCCGGTTCAC
>NZ_DATCRF010000206.1:0-5343 GCF_036569125.1 Chitinophaga sp.
TCGTTTATTGTTTGTACGGTAACAGGGGTGTTCTTTGGTTATTACCCGGCAGTAAAGGCCAGCAGGCTTGATCCGATAGAAGCGCTCAGGTATGAGTAATTAAGAGTTGGAGCTGCGAAGAAAAGCCTTTGAAAGCATATCGGTGATGCCCTGTGCGATAGTACCTTCCTTATCCAGTAATGGATTAAAAATAGTTACACTGATGCCTACAGCTTTCCCGGTGGCCAGGATGCTGTTTATCACCTGTGCTGCTTCAGCGAAAGAAAGGCCGCCCGGCAAGCGGTAATCTACTGCAGGATTTATATCGTCTGAAAGCACATCGGTATCAAAGTGGATCCAGCAGCCGTCTATGGGCATAACATTCAATTCGGCCAAAACCGCTTTCATTACCTTATCCATACCCTGCGTACGGATCTGCTGCAGGTCAAAACAATGGATCCCTGTTTTACGGATATCCTGGGAGCCGTAGTGCTGCGTTTCTTCCCAGTCGCGCTGGCCGATATGTATTATGTGTTCATCTTTTACATAGGGCCGCAGCTGATCAATATTTGTGAGTATTTCAGGACCCCGGCCGCTTATCAGCGCCAGGTCCATATCTGCAGCTTCACCGGTAAGGGAGCGTTCCGGCTCATAAAAATCCGCATGCGCATCCAGGAATACCAGGCCATACCGGCCGCGGGCTTTCAGCGCGGGCATAATACCTAATAAGATGCTGCAATCGCCACCCAGCGTAAAAGCAAAACAGCGCTCATCCATCACCTCTCCGATCACTTTATTCAATGCAGCTGAAAAATCCAGCAGGGGCTGTGTGTTAATGCAATGCGTTACAGGATCCCTTTCTGTGCTGTATCGGGCATTTAACACCGGCACATGCTTAACTTCGGGCAATGCCTGGAGTTTTTCCACTAGTCCGCAATGGAGCAGGGTTTGAGCTAACTGCTCTGTACCGGAAGGTTTTAAGCCTAAAACAGAAGCTGCGGAAATTAGCTGAATATTTTTCATGGCAACATGGTTTACGCTTTTTTAAAAGGCCTGTAAACACAGTGTTCACAGGCCTTTTGCAATTACTTTACCATAGTGGTGATCTCATCCAGCTTTGCGCTGAACTTATCCACGGCGCCTGCTACTACTGCTATCTGCTCCTGCGCTTCTTTCCAGTTACGCTGCTCTATGGCTTCGCGGATACCAGGCAGGGTTTTTACGCCGTAACCGGTATAAAAGCCGGGTGCATAAATGCTGTGTTTAAACCAGGGCCGTTTGGGTAATCCCTGGCTTACCAGCAAGCTTTGTTCGGCCTGGTACAGCGCTTCGTTTAAGCGTTGGCGTGCTGCTGCAGTTACTGTAGTTGCAGCAATGGAATCGGCCAGTGTGCTGCTGGAATGGTCCAGCTTTACAAGGGCATTCTGCAGGGCGGAGAAATCCAGGTAAGGCACTTCCGCTTTTGCTTTAGGCGCAGCAAAAGGCTTTTTAGGATCAGCAGCCAGCTGGTAGCTGTGCTCTTTTATCAAACGGTTCTCTACCAGGGTGCTTTCCCGCAGCTGGTCGGCCTGATCGGTGAGCTCCTTTACATAACCATTAATGGTTTTATAAAGATCGGTGAAATCAAAAGGCAGCACATCGGCATCGGCTAAACGTAATGCCGCACGGCCGGCTACCTGCGCCAGCGCTACACCATAGCTGAAACCAGGGTCTTTAAAGCGGGAGTAGTGGTCGTAGGAATCATAAATGGAATGATACTCTCCCCCATCTCCTTCACCGCCAAAACCCAGGTTTAAAGAAGGCACGCCCAGGTGCTGGAAAAAGGGCGAGTAGTCGGAGCCGGAGCCCAGCGCAAACAGGGTAATACTTTTCTTTTCCAATGCTGCTTTGCGGCCTGTGGGAGATGCATTTACCACAGCCATTGCTTTGGCCCTTTCATATACGCTTACCTTGGTTTGCGGATCAGTTACATCTTTGGCTATGCCATCCATTAATTTGGTAAGGGCGTGTGAGCCGCCCATGCCCAGGAAACCGCGTTCATTACCATCTGTATTGATATAAGCTACGGCTTTTTGCTGCAGCTCTTTGTCATGATCTTCCACCCATTCCGTAGAGCCTAAGAGGCCCGGTTCCTCGCCATCCCAGGCGCAGTATACCAGGGTGCGTTTAGGCTGGTAGCCGCTTTTAACCAGCGCGCCAATGGACTTGGCTTCTTCCAGCATGGCGGCCAGGCCGCTAATGGGGTCGCCGGCGCCATTTACCCAGGCATCGTGGTGGTTACCGCGTATCACCCATTCATCGGGGTACTGGCTGCCTTTTATGGTGGCTACCACATCGTATGCCGGCACCAGGTCCCAGTTATAGGCTACCTCCAAATGCACCGTGGCTTTACCCGGCCCGGTGTGATACGTAATGGGCAGTGCGCCCCGCCATTCGGCCGGCACTACCGGCCCTTCCAGGGCTGCCAGCAAAGGCTGTGCATCGTGATAGCTGATGGGCTGCACCGGGATTTTCAGGATGGTAGTGGCTTGTGTGCGCTCCAAACGCTGCGCATTTTCCGTAGCGCCTACACCGGGCGTTAACGGATCGCCCGGATAAATAACCATATCCATTACAGAGCCGCGCTGCACGCCGTATTCGCTTTTAAAAGCGCCTTTGGGATATACATCGCCTTCGTAATAACCATCTTCCTTAGGATCAGAATAAATGATACACCCAACAGCGCCATGCTCTGAGGCTACCTTGGGTTTAATACCGCGCCAGGAGCGGCCATAGCGCGCTATTACTATCTTGCCCTTTACATCTATGCCTAAACGTTCCAGTGTTTCATAATCTTCGGGTAAACCATAGTTCACATACACCAGCGGCGCTGTTACATTCCCATCTGCCCCCCAGGCATTATAAGTAGGCAGCTGTCCTTCCTGGCCGGAGGTAGCATCTTCTTTCAGGGCGGGCTCTTTTAGTGTAGCCGTGAACTTTACAGGAGCAGTAAGCTCCAGCACCCGTGTTTTAGGTGTGGGAAACAGCACTTTATAAGTGTTAATGCGGGCATCCCAGCCATAACTCTTAAACTTGGCTGCAATGGCCTCCGCTACTTTTTTACCTTCTGCAGAGCCCAGGTGGTGGGGCTTTGCAGACAATTCCTTAATGGTGGCGCCTACATGGGCGCTGCTAAGCTGCTGATCGAAACGGGCTTCCAGCTGTGTGTTGGTTTCTTTACCGGCGGCGTTTTTTTGCTGAGCAATAAGGGGCGTGCAAATACCCCATGCCAAAGCGGCCGCGCTAAGCGTAATAGTTAACTTCATGATGATTATTTTATAGGCAGATGATGCGATCCGGATCTTTGGTTGGTGGTTCCCGATAGTATGGATAATAATACGGCGAATCCTGCTATTAAACAAATTACTGGTCTTTTTTCTGCTGCGCGGCTCTTTTGCGCTCCTCCTCTTTTTCATTTTCCTGCACATTGTGGCGGTGGCTTTCTACTTCTGTTACCTGGTACATTACGGCATAGCTGCTGGGCCGTATCTCTGCCCCAAACTGCAGGGCGTAGAATTTGGTGAATTCCGCACCAACGTATAGGATAATGGCGGAATAATAGATCCATAATAACAACACCACCAAAGACCCTGCTGCGCCATATGCGCTGCCTATATTGCTGCGGCCTATGTAAAAGGTGATGATGAACTTTCCCAGCATAAACAGCAGCGTGGTAAAAAAAGCCCCGACAGCCACATCTTTCCAGCGGATCAGGGCATCCGGCAATACCTTGTAAATGATACCAAACAGGAACCAGATGATCACGAATGTAAGCACCAGGTTAGTAATGTAGAACAGCATGATGGCAGTATGTGGAAAATGTTCCCGCAGCTGGTCCATAAAGCCTTCTACCAGGGCATTGATCATCAATGATACCAGCAATAAAAAACCCAGGCCCAACACCAGGGAAAACGACAGCAAACGGCTTAGCAGCAGCTGCACCAATCCCTTGCGGTATTTTACCTTTAAACGCCACATGCTGTTGATGGTTTCCTGGATCTCTGTAAAAATAGTGGTGGCGCCTATGAGCAGGGCAATAAAGCCCACTGCGGCGGTAAATACATTGGCGCTGTCCAGCGTTGCATTTTTCATTACTTCCTGGATCTGTAACGCGGCCTTACTGCCTATCAGGCCACTGACCTGTGTGTAGATCCGGCCCTCCACGGCCTCGCGCCCCAGGAACAGGTCGGCCAGGAAAATGATCACGATCATCATGGGGCCTAATGAAAAAACCGTGTAAAAGGCCAGCGATGCGCTGAGCCTGAGCACCTGGTCTTTTCCAAAACTTTGACCGGTATGCCGGAGCACTTTCCAGAAATCCCTTATTGAAAATTTCCTCATAGCATTTTATGAGGTCAATTAAAGTGCCAGCCTGTAGTATTAATAGCTGGTGGGGTGATGAGCAGTATCTGCAGGGGTGCGGATGATCGTATCTTTTGGAGCGGCGGTGCTGTCCATGGCCGTATGGGTGCTGTCTGCTTTGCCCGTCAGCAGGCTGTCTGCACGGCCGGGTGTTATGCGGGTATTGGGTGCAGCGCGGTTATCAGCGCCGATCCAGCCCATCTTTTCCATATCCTTGCGCTCTTTTTTATTGAACAGCTGCTGCGGATGTTTTTCCCGGCGCAGACCCTCATCAAAACGGGATTCTGCCCCCATGGCCGGCGCCTGGTATGCCTGGTTGCTCTTTGACTGGAATACGCCCCTGGAGCAGCTGTACAGCAGTATTACAGCACATAGAACGGTAAATATTTTCAGGGGGAAACGCATAAGCAGGTTGTTTAATACATTAATATGACCCTACTTCTCTAACGTGGCGGGCGGGGGATTATTGCGGGGACAAAAGTAAAATGCAGCGACCCGGAACCGGCATCGCTGCATTTAGCGGAAAGCAAAAAGCTATTGTGTTTTACTTTACTGCAAACTTTTGCTGCAGCACCATTTCATTGGCGTTCTTACCAATAGCTACGGTGTACTGTCCTTTGTATAATTTCCATTTGCGGGTAGGCAGGTCCCACTTCTGCAGCTCGCTTACCGGAATGCTTAATTCCACGGTTTGCTGCCCGCCCTTGTTCACCGTCACGCGTTTAAAGCCTTTCAGCTCCTTCAGCGGCATGCGGTCCATTTGCGGATACTGTATGTAAGCCTGCAGCACATCATCGGCATCATAGTTACCGGTGTTCTGCACATTCACGGTAAAGCGGATGGTATCTTTTAACGCATATACGTTCTTAGGCGCCTGTGCCCATGCATAGCTGAAAGTAGTATAGCTTAACCCAAACCCGAAAGGATACTGCACTTCCCCGCTGAAATAGCGGTAGGTACGGC
>NZ_DATCRF010000207.1:0-4322 GCF_036569125.1 Chitinophaga sp.
GGACACCATCTGCATATAAAGCTTACACCGCCACCGCCGTAGGCATCAGAAGCGGAAAAGATTCCGTGGTAACTACCACTACCTTCGCTGTCTGGAACAGCCAAACCTTTGAAGGCTGCAGCGGCCTGCCTTTGTGGAATGCCAATAAGGTGTATGATAAGCCTAACAACATAGTACGTTATAACAATACTATTTACCGCAACCAATGGTGGGCCGGCGCTATGGATGTACCGGGCGGCAATACTACCTGGGCTGTAGTTGGCGCCTGTAATAGTACAACGCCGAATGCTGCCCCTCCAGCTAATGTGCCCGTAAGCACAAACGCAGGCCAGGCAGCAACGGTCGCTAAAATAGCCGCTACACCGGATGCTAAGGCAGTAAATGCTGCAATGGAAGCAACCGTGTATCCTAACCCGTTAGTAAAAGGCGGCACTTTGTCTGTAAAGGTAGCAAAGTATGATGCGGCCAAACCGGTACAGGTAACTATCCTGGATGTGAGCAAAAAAGTAGTGGCCTTTCATAAAGGCAATGCTAAAGTGCTGAACCTTTCCACGGCTAACCTGCCCGCCGGGTTTTACATTCTCGTGATCACAAACGGCAATAATACATCCACTAAAAAGATTGTAATACAATAAGAGAGCACTTGTATTACGGGGGCCTCCTCATTTATTGAGGGGGCCTTTTTTATGCGGTAACACCGTTCATTGCGTTCAAAGCAGCGGTAGGGGATACTTTCAGCAGCTCATAAATGTCGGCCGTTTTACCGGTGTGTATGTTATATACATCCTGCTCCATGCTGTTCAACAGATCGTTAGCTACTACTTCCGGTGCAATACCATTGGCGCCGCCAATACCGGCAGAAAAATCGGTGTTCACCAGGGGCGGCATCAGCTCAAATACTTTAATGCTGGTATCCTTCAGGGATAAGCGCAATATTTTGGAATAGGAATTCAGCGCTGCTTTGCTGGCGCTGTAAGTAGGTATGTGCAACCCCGGCGCATAGGCAACAATAGAGGTAACATTCACCACTGCAGCAGCAGCTTGCTGTTGCAGCACCGGCAGCAATTTTTCAGTGAGGCGCACTACGGATACATAGTTGGTGTACATTTCTTTTTCCGCTTCTTTCCAGGTTTCCTGGCCCGGAGTGATGGTGTATGCCACGGCATAACCGGCGTTGTTGATCAGCACATTCAGCTGCGGAAATTTTGTGCGGATGGTTTGTACCAGCTCATCTACCGCTGTTTCGCTGCTTACATCGCTCACTATTGTATGCACGCCGGGAAGCTGGGCGGCAGCCTGTTCCAGGCGTTTGGCATCGCGCCCGGTAATAATCACTTCGTTACCTTTTGCAAGAAAGGCTTTAGCGGTTGCAAGGCCAATGCCGGCACTGCCGCCGGTTATCAGGATGGTGTTGTTACTTGTTTTCATGTTGTTTATTTTTATTTATGTGATAGATACCGATTGGTATCTGATGGAACAAAAAAAATGTCAGCTCATTGAAATGCTGTTTACCAGGTCTGCAATAGCATCTGATACCAGCTCTATATCCTTATTCTTTTTAGTAATGCCGGAAAGCATAATACCGCCTTCTACCATGGCCAGCAAGCCGGTGGCAAACCGGCGGGCATTTATACCGGGCAGGAACTCTCCTGCGGCAATGCCTTTACTAACAATATCTTCCAGGAATTTGCGTGAGCTTTCCAGGGCCTGCGCAGCTTTTTCGCGCAGCAGCTCATGGGTGTCATCCGCCTCTATACCGGTATTCTGCATGGGGCAGCCGCCTTCCGGGAATGGCGTTTTTTTCGCCGGGCGAAAGATCTCCGCGTATACCAGCAGCTTTTCCTTATTGGTAGGCGCGCTGTCCATGGCTTTGCGGAGAATGCCGCTGCGGTTTTTCAGATTATAGTCAAACGCAGCCAGGGCAATATCTTCCTTGTTTTCAAAGTTGCCGTAGATCGCGCCTTTCGTCATGCCGGTAGCTTCCGTCAGGTCGGAGATGGATGTGCCGGCATAACCCTTTTTGTTAAAAATGGGAGCCGTTGTTTCAATGATCCACAATCGCGTCTTTTCTGATTTAGGCTCAAACTTCATGACACAAAGATAAATACCGATCGGTATCTGACCAAATATTTTTTTTAAATCGCGTTATTACGGGGGGCCGGGAGGCTATAGATTGAAGGGCGGCGAAGCAATCTTCAGCCAGCGGGAGGTTGCTTCGTCGCCTACACGCCCCGGCTTTACTTTGCTACCCGCAATGACGCGATTAGTATATGAAAGCCTTGCCCGGCGGGCTTCTGTAAGCATGCAGGTAAAAACAGCTGAAATATTCCGGTATAATTTCTAAATTGGAAGAATGAAAATGGTTTACACCTGCATGGCTTTAGCCTGCTTCCACGCTGCTGTGCTGCATGCACAGGAAAAAACGGTTACCCTGGATTCCTATTTCAATAATGAGCACCGTAAAAATGCTGCGGGTGAAATGGAATCTTTCCACTATAAATGGGAGGAAACAGGTAATAACGGCTACTCCAGGCTGGGAGATGCATTTAAAGCGCAGGGCGCCACCCTGAACACCTTACATGAAGCGCCCGCTGCCGCTAACCTGAAAAGTTCCGCTGTTTATATTATTGTAGATCCTGATAATGCAAAGGAATCACCCACCCCTAATTATATCGGCAAAAAAGATATTACCGCCATTAGCCAATGGGTAAAAGCAGGAGGCGTATTGCTGCTGCTGGCCAATGACAGCGCCAATACGGAGCTGCAACATTTTAATGAGCTGGCTGCCGTTTTTGGTTTGCATTTCAATGATGAACGTATTAATTACGTGAAGGATGATGCGCATTTTGAGAACGGCGCCATTGCTGTAAAAGATCATCCGGTATTCCGCACTACCAAAAAGATCTTCATGAAAGATGCCTGCTCCATTCGTGTACAGCCACCGGGCAAACCCTTACTCACTTCAGGCAACGCTACCATTATTGCTACTACTCCTTATGGTAAGGGCACAGTAGTAGCCGTAGGCGATCCCTGGTTGTATAATGAATATGTGAACGGGCGCCTGCCAGCTGGTTATGAGAATGATAAGGCGATGACGGACCTGGTAAGCTGGCTGATGACGAAAATACCCGCCAAAAAATAGTAAGGCATTGTATCACAGCTCTCTGCTAAAACAACAGGGAGGGGCAATAGAAAATTTGCAGGCCAGGGAAAACTTGACTAAATTGTATCTCCTTTAGCTGCATAGCGTTATGAAATTTTGTGCCTTTATAGTTTTTTTAGTTTTGCTGCTGAATGAGGCCGGTTTTGCACAATCCTACGGTTTACAATTCCAGAGCCACGAAGTAGTGCCGGAAAAAAGGACCGCCCTTAACCTGACGCCAACAGCACCTCTGTGCCTGGATGGGACTACGGAAATTTCCTTCGATCTCAACTTTGTTCCTTATCATGATATTTATTTCGGTTACGTACTGCGCGTAATTTTTGATAACCGGGAAAACATTGACCTGGTATATAATCAGAAAACGCTGCGTTTCGATTTCCTGATAGGAGAAAAGTATTCCACTGTATTTAGCATTGATCCCGCTACGCTCTATAATAAATGGAGTACCTGCAAATTAAAGATCGATCCTGCAACACAGGAAGCCGCCTTGTTTGTGAACAATACACAGGTGGCAAAAGGCAAAGGTAATTTTGGGAAAAAGGCCTGCTGCCGCCTGCTGTTCGGCGCCAATAATTTTGAAGGTTTCCAGATGCTGGACATTCCGCCCATGAATATAAAGGACGTGGCTATCCGTGAAGGCAGCAAAACAAAATACTACTGGCCTTTATCGGAAAGCAGCGGCAATCAATGCCGGGATACCATTCACGGCAAAATAGCCGAAGTGCGCAATGCCAATTGGATAAGGCCCCAGCACCAGCAATGGGCTTTAATGAGCGAATTGAAAATGAACGGTATGCCCAGTGTGGCGTTTGATAAAAAGAACGAGGTATTATACGTAGTATCTGCAGATTCTTTATACAAGATCGCTTTTAAGAGCGGCGCTTCCAGCACAGTAGCGCTTACAGAAAAGCATGATTCGCTGATGGCCGGCAATCAATCCATTTACGATCCCTTCCTGCAAAAGCTCTATAACTTTTATATTGACGGGCAAACCCTGAGCACCTTTGATTCCAGCGCACAAAAGTGGAGCACCGGTTTTGCGCCTGCACCGCTTACCGTGTACTGGCATGCCAATAAATTTATTTCTGCCTACGATAGCTCTCTGTACATTTTAGGTGGTTACGGGCAGCTGGAATATAAGAACCGTGTGCAGCGTTAT
>NZ_DATCRF010000208.1:0-6743 GCF_036569125.1 Chitinophaga sp.
CTCTTCTGCGGTTACCAATTCGCGCAAGCCTGAGAGCTCATCTACCTCTATCACTTCCATATGCCCGCCAAAGGTGGCGCACTGCAGGGTAAGATCCGTGTAAATATCCATCATGCCGCCATAATAATTACCCATTATGCCCAGCCTGTTGTGATACATGATACGCGCCACCCTTGCAGCATCTATCCAATCTTTAACCTCGTTCCAAACGTGCGGGTCGTTGTTAAGCATGCCGGTTACCTGGTAAAAGGGGATCTTACAACGGTTGAACAGGTTTGCTATTTCCGGTACGGAACAGGAGGAACAATGCGCCAGCCATTCACCGGTCATGGCGGTGCGGTCCTTTAGCTGATTAAAGCTGTTATAATCTATACTTGCTTCCGGCGAGAGGTTTAACACAATAACCGGCACATTTGCTTTTCTTACTACGGGCAGTACGGTGGCCGACAGGGCGTAGGTAGAGACATATAAGAACAGGATGTCAACATCTGCGCACTTAAAAGCGGCGCCTGCTTCAAAAGCTTTTTCCGGGGTATCTATCAGGCCCAGGTTAACAATTTCAGCATCAAAGCCTTCCAGGTTCTTTGCCACTAAATTAACATAGCCGGTTAAGCGGTCCTTTAAGCCGGTGAACTGGTCCCAGTAGGCCTGCAGGCCTATCCCGAACAAGCCGGCTTTTACACTCGTACGTTTATTCATTAGTTTTTCTTTTTTAACTGACAGGTGATCTTTACCGGCCCCATTAAACCGGAGGCTAACAAAGGTGAATTTGCATTATACTGCCTGGTGGATGTAAATGTGTACCTGCCGCTGGTGCGGGGCTGGCCTTTCAACAGCCATTCGGGCCACTTTCCATCCACAATGCCATCGTATGGTTTTTTCTCGTCGCCAATTAAGCGGTTAGCCCAAAGGTTAATTACTTCAATCTTAAGATCGTTATTTTTTTGCTGTACTGCCCCGGAAATATCTACCTGCCAGGGCGCGGTCCACACAATGCCAAGGTCTTTACCATTTAAGGTTACGCGGGCCATGTTCTTTACCTCTCCCAGCTCAAGATACAACGGGCCTGCCGCTTTTGTATTTAAATCAAATTTTTTGTGGTACACCGCCTTACCTGAATAGTATTTAATGCCCCCGTTGCTGTTCATGCTCCAATCGGTGAGCTCATTAAACACGGTATGCGCGGGGCCGCCCCATTTGGGGTCAAAGCTTACGTCCCAGGGGCCGCTTAATGTTTGCAGCGTTTGTAGGTGCACGTTATTCTCTATGCCGGCAGACTGCCAGGTATGTTCTTTGGCAAATACTATAAATGCACTCTCAAAGGCATCCAGCTGCAAGGCAACGGATGTGGTACCGTTTGTTCTTTCAAAAGTGGTTATCCTGCTGGTTTTACCTGTAACGGCATTCCATAACTCAGGAGCGCCTTTTGCAGTACGGAACTGCGCAATGGTTTTAACCGGGCTGTTTGTTTTATTGGATACAAAGTAAATATCCCAGTCAGGCGCAGTGCGGTGTGTGTATCGCAGATCGCCGTTTGCTGTAAAATCTTCACTGATACCTTTTGACTTGAGGATACCTGCTGTAAGATCATAATGCGGGTACAAATTATCCGGTTGGGCGCTTACTGCTTTACCCCAGATTATGGTGCCCCGGCCGTATTTCCGCAGCACCATATTATCCGGAGGGATAGCATCTCCCCAGATCATTTTACTTAAAGCAGCAAGCTGCTGATCACCGGCGGGATAACCCACCAGGCTAGGCGAACGTAAGGGCGGATTGCCTATCATTGTTGCGCCCTGTTTAATCAGCTCTTCTATTTTAGCCAGCAGCTGCGGCGTCATGGATGCATAGATGGGCAACACCAGTAAATGGTAGCTGGCCCCGCCGGGGAATACTACCTGATGATCTTTTACAGTGGCCTTCATCAGCTGGCCGGGTGCGCAGCCATCAAAATTGTAACCTCTTCTGTCGCCTATGGTATCGCCTATAATGGCTGATGCAGGCGGTACAAATACCAGTGGAGCGCCTTCGGGTGTAAGATAAAGCACATCGGCTACTGTGCGGCCTTGTTGTAAAATGTACTGGCAGCGCGTAACATACTCATGATAAGCGCTCACCATTGGCCACCAGGTTTGCCCGCGGTCCCAATGAACACCGTATGGGCCCATAGTTGCGCCGGGCCTTAATGAATCAGGCAGGAACTGGTTCTGAAAGGTGTGATATACAAAACGGTTAATACCTGATGCAAAAGCCCAGTCGCCCTGGTTTTTCATAGATCCGGGATGCTGCTTCCATGCTTCGCCCTCTGCGGTAAAGGCTTCAGCAGGGATCAGCGACTTACCATTTACATGCCCGATGGAAGTGGCCTCTATAACGCTGTAGGTGGCATTAAAGCCAAAACCTTTGCTCCAGAACTCGGCCATCGGTACATCGGCAATGGCGCCCAGCTCAAGATCGGCTGTGGGCGTCATATCATACGGTTCAATGGAAAGCGACAGCTGGTGACGTTTGGCATAAGCTTTTACGTGTTGCGCATGGTTTTCTAATACAAGCTCCTGCGCGGTTTGCCGCAGGTCCCACAAAAAACGTTCGCTTTCTTCCAGGCTGCCAACAACGTTGCCTGCGTAAACGGGGTAGTATTTCAGCGGGTCGTAACCTCTTCTTTTTATAAATTCTTTCCTGAATAAAGCGGTCCAGTTTTGTGCACCCATTTCCCAGCTATCCATGTGCAGGCGCTTTAAACCGCCGGGTATATTTTTGTCCGGCTTACCTATTTTATTCAGCAGCTTGCCAACATATTGGTCCAGGTGATGATTGAGGGCAATGGTATCAAACTTATCTGCTTCAAGGCCCAAACCCGGTACTGGCGCCGGGCGGGTAATGGCCCCGTTGTTGCGGCTCACAAAACGCATTACGGTCCATTTGCCTGATGGCGGTTGCCAGTTCAGCGTACCATCCGGTTGCATTTTACCGCTAAGGTCAATGATCCCGTTCTTCTTAATTGCGTTTTTATCATCGTTCATGCCGGAAGGAGAGGGCAGGTATGGTTTAACTACGCCGGAGCTGTAGGGTGCGCGATAATACAGCGCTTTTTCTTCGTAGTCTTTTACCAGGGTATCCTGTGCAGTTAACGGGAACGCCAGTACGGCCACATCCTCATAGTATTGTAACCATTCTTTTTTCACCGCAGGTGTAAGGCCATCTTCTCCAAAGAAGGGTGTTTTAGGCGGAGGTACAGGCAAAACAATTTTCTGATTATCGCCTGCAGTTACAGTAACCCGGCTGCATACCAGGTGCTGCATTGACTGGCTTGCCTTTACCCATGGGCCGCCGCTGCCGGTCCACCCGGGGCCTATGCCTAAGGTTATTTCAATGCCCAGGCGGCGGGCCTCTTTTTCAGCATGTACAAAAAGTGAGGTCCATTCATTACTTAAAAATGTTACCGGGCCGGCAGGGATACCTACATTCACTTCCAGGAATACCAGGTTCCCGATGCCCGCCTTTTTCATGGATTCCAGGTCTTTAGTAATAGTAGCTGCCGACATGTTACCATCCATAAAGTACCAGTACACGCCAGGCTTGTAACGGCCCGGCGGATGAAAAAAGTTTGCTTTCATTGTTTTTAACTGGGCACGGGCGGTGGTTAAAAGGCATAAAAGGCAAACGGAAAACAGGATAAACTTTTTAAACATGCTTTATAGCTTTTGCTATTAAAAGGAGCAGGAAGCATCAATGAATAATGGATCAGGCCCGGATCATTGGTGATTGCCCCGTAATTATATATGTCATTTATATTTGGTTGTGATGCGTGGAAAGAGGATGTTCAGTGGGTTAAAAGTAGCATAGCGAGCACTAACAATTTGATAAATCGCCTGCACTTTCTGATATTTTTACTTGCGGCTTCAGAAATCATTATTAGCTTTATCACGTGCCGGGCAACGGCGGCTGCCGCGGCTTTTGAGCATGTTATACATTTATAATACCGGCGCGTTATGGTCAATTATTATAAATATCTTCCGGTTAGTAAAGAAGATGAGAGCTGGGGATTAACGGTTTTAAATGCGGGGTGCACGCATATTGAAGCTACGAACGATTACCCTTTTAAAGATCATCCGGCGCATCATAACTTTAACTGGAGCAGCTGGCGCATTTTGCAGGAATACCAGGTAATATACATTACCAGCGGGCAGGGTGTTTTTGAATCAGACAGCTATCAGCAAACCACCGTTAAGGCAGGAACCATTATTGTGCTGTTCCCGAATGAAAGGCACCGCTATAAACCGGATAGCCATACAGGCTGGGATGAATACTGGGTAGGTATAAAAGGAGATATTATTGATAACCTGGTAAACTCCGGCTACCTACGGCCGGATAATCCATGCCTTTATATTGGTTTTAATGACAGCATTTTCAATATCTATAATAGCATTATTGAAAAAACAAGGGAGGAAAGATCCGGTTATCAGCCCCTGGTATCGGGCGCAGTGCTGCATTTAATAGGGGCCTGCTATGCTGCTGTAAAGCAAAGCACTGCTGAGAACAAGGAAGCGGAAAATATCATCAACAGGGCCAGACTGCTATTCCGGTCAAACATCAGCAACGCGTATTCACCGGAGCAGGCAGCGCAGGAATTGAATGTGGGTTACTCCTGGTTCAGGAAACTGTTTAAGAACTATACGGGGCTATCGCCCGGGCAGTATTACCTGCAGCTGAAGATCGAAAAGGCTAAAGACCTGCTGAGCAACAGCAATGTGCCTGTTAAGGAAATTTCAATAGCGCTTAATTTTGAATCAGGCTTTTATTTCTCCAGGATCTTTAAAGAAAAAACAGGCCTGCGCCCAACAGAATACCGTAAGCGGAGCTATGATCCGGCTACGGAATAAAGTTCAGGCAGCAGGCCTGTAAATGCTTTACCTGCCGGTGTTTGCAGGGTGCTGCACACCGGCGGTTGTGCCAATGGACTGTAACAGCTTCACCAACGGCACCGGACCCGGATTAACCGGAAGGCCGTTCGCTTCGCGGATGAGCTGAAAAATATGATCCGGGCGCACCACTATATAATCTGCATTAAGGGAATTGGCCACATTCTTAAAGCTGGTAGGCGTTACATCCTGCCAGGGCTGCGCCTGTATGATAATGAAACGTGGCGAGGCGCCGTTCCATCCCGCAGCAGCAGAGGCGATATGATCTTTCATGGCCTGCTCATTTGTGCAGTAGTTGCAGGAAAGCGCCATGCCCGGCAGGCTGTTGTTGTAAATAGTTAGCCCGCCGCCGGTATTCTGGGCAGTAAGGCCCAGCGTTGTAGGCGCATAGCTGGCAAAGGTTTCCCCAACATTTTGATTGATGCCGCCGGTAATAGTATTCCAGATGGTAATAACCCTGAAGCCTGCACGCTTATTATAGTCCTCCGTTTTAGCTGCAAACTGGTTCAGTGAACTTTGAGTGGGCCAGCTGTTGGGATAGGCGTAACCGTAACCGGAGGGGCCGGAGATCAGGTTATCATTATTAGTGGAGCTTTGCCAGTAGTAGTTTAAGGCGCCGGGCATGGCGTCCAGCATGGCAGGGGAGAGGGTCCATCCTATGGGAACTGCGCCACGGTCAGGGTTGTTCCACAGCTTTCGCATAAGATGTTCCACATACTGTAAGTTATCGCCATCACTTAATATAAAAGCCACGTAGAGCTTATTCTGCAGCGCCGGTTTCGGAGGCATGGGTTTAAGATTTACGGTTCTGGGCATGCCGCTGTGCACTGTAAGGTTGGTAGCCCAGTCGCTTGCAACGGTTGCAATGCCGTAGCTGGAGGCTCTTTGTACACCCGGACCTTCCTCCGGCCACCAGCCCATGTAGTTGGCGCCGGCCGGCATGGACGATAAAAAGCTGTTCAGCAAAGTGCTTTCGGCTGCTACATCAGGATCCAGCCATATCACTGCGGCGCCCAATGCAGTAGCATATTCACGCAGGGCCGCTTTATGCACCTCGGGGTTTAAGCCTATTAATAAACGATGATCAATATTGGGCCAGTAAGTATTGTAAATCGCCTGGTATACCTGCAGCTTGCTGCTATATTGGCCGCGCAGGTCCAGCAGCACCGGTAAATTATACGGGGCAGCTGTTAGCTTTGATAGCAGGTCCGGCGAGGCTATGAGCGCTTTCCGGTCCTTTGCCAGCAAGGTTGCCAGGTTAACGGTATGGATCTGGGCAGGATCATAAACAATTAACCCGGATAGTTCACTGCGGTATTTGGTGATCAGGTCCCATTTGTTTGCAGGCTCGGTCCAGCTTAAACCTAATGACTGCAGCCAGGTGTATTGCCCTTCTGCAAATGCATCACCTTCATAGGAGAAGACCCGCGGCTGTGTTCTGTTCACAATGCCTTTCAGCGAAGCAAACAGGTACATTTCTGCGGATGAGTTGTTTTGCTGCAGGCCAACCCAGTCTACCTTTATATAAGCCGCTCCACGCCAGTAAATGCGCAGCTCAAGCGACTGGTTAGCTGCCGGCATTGTAAAGGGCAGCGTAAAGCTGGTGTAGTTGGAGGCTATTGGGAATTGCCTGCGGGTAATGGTTTGCGCGGCAAGGATCTGGCCAGTTGTAGCATTCCTCACATCAATATCCACCACGGGATCATCGTTGGCGGTATTGTTATCGATCTTCATGCGGAACTCTGCTACATTAGGGCCTGCCGGCGTGTTGGTATCATAGGGGCCAAAGATCATATGTTCATTGGGTGCGTCAATGCCGGT
>NZ_DATCRF010000209.1:0-4099 GCF_036569125.1 Chitinophaga sp.
AAACATAAAACCGCCCAGCGCCAAGCCGCCCAGGGTTCTTTTCAGGAAAGAGCGGCGGTTGTCCAGCGGCTTTTCATCGTGCGGATCTGTTGGTTCAGCTACGCCAAGTTTGGAGAGGAATTTTTGTGATGGGTTCATAAAACGGTATTTTGAAGTAAGAGGTTTTGAAGTAAAATGTGGATCCAGGATGTAAGATGAAATGATGGGAGAAGTATTACCAGGTCCGGTTCTGCATGAATTTGTCCAGCTCGGGGCGGCTCATGGGCAGCTTATTGCCCTGGGTATCCAGCCATTGCAGGAAGTCTTTTTTGATGGCATCGGTCCATTGGGTATCTATCTGGCCGGGCGTGTATTTACCTTCCCGCAGGCGCTGGTGGCCGAACTGATCGCGCAGGGCTATGAACTCAGCGTTCAGCACTACCTCTTCCAGCAGGTGCGCGGGTATGAATATTACGCCGCCTTTTTTTGCCAGCACCACATCGCCCGGCAGCACGGTTGCGCGGCCAATGCGAATGGGTACATTAATGCCGGCCAGCATCATTTGCTGTATATAGGAAGGATCATAACCTTTTACCCAGGCAGTGAAACCATCTATCTGCTCCAGCCCTTCCATATCACGCACCGATCCATAAAAGATCACACCGTTCTTTGATTTTGCGTAAATGGAATTACCCAGGTTATCACCGATCAGGGTACCATCTGCTACCTTGCCGTAACTATCCGCCACATATACGTCACCGTTAGAGAGTACATCAATGGGCCAGGAGTTGGTGCCGCCGATACGGCCTTCTGCTTTGCCTTTGTCTTTGATCAGCTGATCCATATCAGGGCGCAGAGGCATGTACTGGGCAGTTACCACGCGGCCGGTCATTACCTGCTCATTACGCAGCAGCATCCACTCGCCTTCAAACTGGTTCTGGTAACCTTTGTTGCGCAAAATGCCCCAGGCTTCTTCAATGGATATTTTTTTCAGGCGTTGCAGCAGGGCATCCGGCACTTTGGGCCGGCCGTCGGGAAAACGTTCTCCTTTCCAGGCAGCGGTGAGGGTCTTTATCTGCTCCGGTGCTAACGTTACCTGCTGAGCGCTGGTTATGCCAGCCAGTAACAGGCAGCCGGTCAACAACCAATAAGTGAAATGTAATTTCATATATGCTGTATGTTTAGTATCGTTATTTCACATCTCACCACATACGGATGTTCAGCTCATTTGCTCCCGCCGCTACAGCGCTTCCCGGTAGTGCGTGGTGTTTAAAAAGATCCCGGCATCAGCGCAGCCGGTGGATGTTTTTTGTTTTGGGAATATCCAGGGTTGGATAGGTTTTCAACAGAGGCTATGTTACTCATACAGCATGGTAAAGGAGCGTATCAGTTTCATAACGGAATTTCAATCAATTTCAAAAATTAGGAATAATTACGGAGTTTGTCAAGCTTCGCCGCTGAAATAATACAGGCTGCAGCAAGTCCTGCTTTTTTGCCATTTGCAACAATCTGGTTATTGCAATATGAATCGGCATTTCAATTGTAATATAAATTGCTTAATATAGCTTATTTTTATCTTATAACTGAAACCTCAAAAAGTGAAACCGGCATAGCTGCCAGGTTCTAAAAGACAAAAAACTCCGAATGAAAGAACGCAGTAAGATCACCATCTACGATATTGCCCAGGCGCTGAGCCTGTCTGCATCGACCGTATCCCGTGCTTTGCAGAATAACCCCTTAATCAATGACGAGACCCGCGACAAAGTGCAGAAAATGGCTACTGAAATGGGGTATGTGCCCAACTGGATCGCCTCCAGCCTGCGCAAGAAACGGTCTAATATAATTGGGTTAATTGTGCCGCGTACTTCCATGTATTTCCAGAGTACTGCTATCAGCGGCATTCAGCATGAGGCGCATAAATATGGTTTTAGCATTGTGATCGGCCAGTCGGATGAAACCGTGGCCATGGAAAAGGAGCTGGTGCATACGTTCTTTTCCCTGCGGGTGGATGGGCTGCTGGCCGTAGCTTCCATGTTCACCACCAACTACGAACATTTCAGCCCTTTTATAAAGAACAATATTCCCATGGTGTTCTATGACCGTGTGCCCATAGAGTTCCCGGGTTACAGCATTACGGGCGATGATTTTACCGGCGGCTACCTGGCTACCGAGCACCTGATAAAACAGGGCTGTAAACGCATCGCACACTTTTCGGGCGTGCTTACCTGTAACCTTTACCAGCAGCGGCTGGCGGGTTATAAAGCTGCGCTGGCAAAGTATAATATCCCCTATGATGAGCAGCTGCTGTACATTCATAACCTTACCACAGATGCCGCTGCGACTGCAGCGCAGGAGCTGCTGACCAGCAAGCCGCTGCCGGATGGTTTGTTTGCAGCCAACGATACGTCTGCAGTATCTTTTATACAGGAAGCGCGGCGCCACCAGATCAACATACCGGAGCAGATAAAAGTGGTGGGCTATTCCAATGATCTGTCATCCCGCATTATTTCTCCTTCCCTCACTACCATTGAGCAATCGGGTTATAAAATGGGGCAAAAAGCCGTGGAAACGGTGATCCAGCTCATTAACCAGGATGATACTGTAAAAGTGACCAAGAACTTTGTATTTCCTGTAGAGCTGATCCCCCGGCAATCCAGCTTATTACAATAACATGTATATACCTACAACTGACTAAATTTTACGAGAATGCTGAAAACCTTTATTACTCCCTGCCTGCTGGGCGCGGCTATCTTCCTGGGCGCCTGCAATAAGCACATTTATGTTCCCAATACCGTGAATGCTCCTTTATTGAAAGAGCAATATGAATTTAAGGGAAGCGTGTCGCCCACCAATTACCAGGCGGCTTTTGCCATTACCAACCATATTGCGGTTATGGCTAACGGGCAATATGTATTCCGCCCCTTTGGCAATAATAATGACAATGATGACGTGTTTGTTGACAGATACGCAAAGGGAGGTTTGTTTGAAGGCGGGATAGGATTCTTTTCGCCTTTGGATGTGAAGAAGCGGATGGTATTTGATGTTTATACCGGCCTGGGCTCCGGCAGTTTTAAAACGCTGGATGCGGCGTATCATGACGAGGGCAATACCGGTAATGTAAATGATTACCTGTTACGCTCGCATTTCAGCAAATTCTTTGTACAGCCCAGCATTGGTTTTGTGCATCCTGCAATTGAAACCGCTTTTAGCAGCCGGTTCTCTGTAGTGAACTTTTACAATATGTACCTGGGCAATAAGGCGTTTGAGAATGATAATGAGCGGCGGGATGCCTTTGGACAGATCAGCCAGAAGACCCGCTTTTTTATGGAGCCGGCATTTACTTTCCGGGCGGGTTATAAGTATGTGAAGTTCCAGATGCAGCTGTCTTTTGCGGTTCCTTTGTCTGATGACGGGTATGATAACCGGTATGATGAATCTACTGTGAACAAGTACTTTCAGCCGGTTTCTTTTGGGTTAGGCGCATCGATCAATATTGCGCACTGGTATGATAACTTCCACAAGAAATAGTTTGCAAGCTTAACGCAAAACGCTCAATGCTCAACGCAGGAAAGCGCTTGGCACAACTGCTAAACAGTATAAAAACAAAAAGGCTCCGATCATATGATCAGAGCCTTTTCTAATAAATACGGCGGCTACCTACTCTCCCGCATTGTGGTGCAGTACCATCGGCCATGAGGGGCTTAACTTCTCTGTTCGGAATGGGAAGAGGTGAACACCCTCGGCATAACCACCATAAGATCTTTATGGGAGCTTAAAGCTTAAAGCTTAAGGCATAAAGCTTTCCTGTGTAGGACACAGCGCTTTTTGCTTGCAGCTTTCGCCTTTCAGCCTAATAATTTACATATTGGGAGTTGTATACGGATATATTAAAATAAAATTAAAGCTTACGGGCAATTAGTACTACTCGGCTGCGATGTTACCACCCTTACACCTGTAGCCTATCAACGTCATAGTCTCTGACGGCCCTTAAAAGTAAACTCATCTTGAGGTTGGTTTCACGCTTAGATGCTTTCAGCGTTTATCCATGCCGTACATAGCTACTCAGCACTGCACCTGGCGGCACAACTGATACACCAGCGGTACGTACGACCCGGTCCTC
>NZ_DATCRF010000210.1:0-2391 GCF_036569125.1 Chitinophaga sp.
TATAGCTATACCGCGCCCGTGAACTGTTCCAGGAAGCGGGTATCATTTTCGGAGAACAATCGAAGGTCTTTGATCTGGTACTTCAGCATGGTAATACGTTCTATACCCATTCCAAAAGCAAAGCCGGTATATTTTTCAGGATCAATGCCGCAGTTTTCCAGCACTTTGGGATGCACCATACCGCAGCCCAGTATCTCAACCCAGCCGGTATGCTTACATACGGAGCAGCCTTCGCCCCCGCAGATAATGCAGGAAATATCCATTTCTGCGCTGGGCTCTGTGAACGGGAAGTAAGAAGGGCGGAAGCGGATGCGCACCTCCTCGCCAAACAGCTCCTTCACAAAGTGATACAGCGTTTGTTTCAGATCGGCAAAAGATACATTTTCATCAATATACAAACCCTCTGCCTGGTGAAAGAAGCAGTGTGCACGGGCGCTGATGGTTTCATTACGGTACACCCGGCCCGGGCATATTACGCGTATGGGCAGCTTACCGGCTTCCATGGTGCGTACCTGCACGCTGGAAGTATGGGTGCGCAGCAGCCAGTCGGGGTTCTTGCTGATGTAAAAGGTATCCTGCATATCACGCGCCGGGTGGTTCTCCGGCAGGTTCAGCGCCGTAAAGTTGTGCCAGTCGTCTTCAATTTCCGGACCTTCGGCTACCGTATAGCCCAGCCGCTCAAATATGTGGATGATCTTATTACGTACAATGCTGATAGGGTGGCGGGTGCCCAGGCGGTGCGCTTCTGCAGGCAGGCTAAAGTCCACCGCAGCCTGCGTTTGGCCGGCGCCGTCCTTTAAATGCTCAAACTGCGTATAGCGCTCTTCCGCTACCTGCTTAAAGCTGTTCAATACCTGCCCGAACTCCTTTTTACGTTCATTGGGTACCTGCTTCATTTCCCCGAACATGGCTTTTACAATCCCTTTTGTTCCAAGGAACTTAATGCGGTATTGCTCCAGCTCATCTGCCGTTTTAGGTTCAAAGGCCTGTATTTCCTGTGTATAGGCCGTTATTTGCTGTACTATCTGCTCCATAGGGCAACAAAGATAAGAGAATTCACATTTGCCAAAAAAATCTTACCTTTTAGGGTACAAATACCCACTATGACTGTTGCGGGCTACATTGGGGCAGTAATTGCGCTACTGGTGTGTATTGTTATCCTCTTCCTACTACTGCTAAGGTATAAACGAAAATACCAGGCAGAAGCAACGGTTACTTATTTTGCAACCTCCCTTTTTGGAAAAAATACGATCGATGATATCCTGTGGGATATTGCCAAGAACTGCATCCGCCACCTGGAGTTTGAAGATTGTGTAATATACCTGCTGGATGCCGAACGGCAGGTGCTGGTGCAAAAAGCCGCCTATGGCCCCAAGAACCCCATGCGTTTTGAAATAAAAGAGCCGCTTGAAATTCCCGTGGGCCAGGGCATAACCGGTACCGTGGCCATTACCGGCAAACCGGAAATTATTTCCAACACCAGTAAGGATGCCCGTTATATACAGGACGATAAACGCCGCCTGTCTGAAATAGCCGTACCCATTTGTTATGAAGGAAAGGTGATAGGCGTAATAGATTCCGAACATCACCGCCCCGGCTTTTACAGGCCCATGCACCTGCGTGTGCTGGAAAAAATAGCCGCTATCGGCGCCATTAAAATCGGCAAAACACTGGCGGAGCAAAAGGCACAAATGCAGGAGGCTGAAGTGCAGCAGCTGCACCGGCAGCTGGCTGAGTTCCGGCTGGTAACGCTTAAATCGCAAATGAACCCCCACTTCCTGTTCAACTGTTTGAACGGCGTATATAACTGCCTGCTCACCGGGCAAATGCAAAAGGCCGAAGATTATATTTCCAGCTTTGCACGCCTGCTGCGCATGGTGCTGATGCATGCGGAAAAGAATTTTATTTCCCTGCGGGATGAAATGGACCTGCTGCAGTATTACCTGAAAATAGAATGCCTGCGTACCGACCATGCCTTTAGCTATACCATGGAGGTGGATGAAGACATTAACCCAGGCGAATATTACGTACCCGGCATGCTCATACAGCCTTTCCTTGAAAACGCCATCTGGCACGGGCTAATGAATAAAACAGGAGAGCGGCAGCTGCACATTAAATGGCGTCAGCAAAATGAGCGGGTGGTGATATGTGAGATCATGGATAATGGGGTAGGCCGCAGCGAAGCGGCAAGGTATACAGATAATGGGTTAAAAACAGGCCGGCATCAATCCAAAGGCATGAACCTGTGCCAGGAGCGGGTAGACCTGTACAAATCCCTGTTCGATACCCGTTTCAGCATACAGGTGGCCGACCTGGTAGATGCGCGTAACCAGCCGGCCGGCACCAAAGTGACCATTGCCTTTGAAATAAACCCGGATATGATCACTACAC
>NZ_DATCRF010000211.1:0-12381 GCF_036569125.1 Chitinophaga sp.
TTATATGGGTGACCGGCCGGCCAATGAAGATAACAGCGTAGTGGCAAAGGGTTATTTTGTAACAGATGCTTACCTGAACTTTGTGCGTGCTAAATACGAGATTGGCCTGGCTGTTCAGAACCTGTTTGATGTACGCTGGAAAGAAACACAGTTTGATACAGAAAGCCGGCTGCAATATGAAGCGGCCCCGGTTTCGGAGATCCATTTTACACCAGGTACGCCTTTTTACCTGAAGCTCAGCGCCAGCTATCTGTTTTAAGGAATGCTTCCCCTTTCGTATTTTTGGTACTGTGTGCGCCTGCCGGCACAGCATCCGATTTTTTTAATATTTTCTACCCTGGCAGACAACCTATAAGCGTCACTCTCCGTATACTTTATAGACCGTTTCCCATATATGGTACAACTTCGAGAGAGCATACTTAAAGTGGTGGCTTATTTTGACCTGTTTAACTACCCGGTTACACAGGAAGAGATCCGGCATTTCCTGGACCAGCCGGTTCATGGAGAGGTGTTGCCCGCTGCCCTGAAATCCCTGTTGGATAAACAATTACTATGGCAGCATGGCCATTATTACAGCTGCAAGAGCGATCCGCAATTAGTTGAGCGGAGAAAGCAGGGCAACCAGATGGCGGTGAAACAATTGAAGCAGGCCATGCGGGTAGCACGGGTATTATCTTGGTTCCCGTATGTACGGGGAGTAGGTATTTCAGGGTCTTTGTCCAAGAACTTTGCCTATAAAGGATCTGACCTGGATTTCTTTATTATCACAGCCGCCAACCGGTTGTGGATTGCCAGGACTTTACATCATTTATTTATTAAACCTTTTGCCTGGCTGGGGCTCCGCCGGTTATGCTGTTTGAATTACTATATAGACGAGCATATGCTGGAAGTTGGAGAGCACAATATTTTTACCGCCGTAGAGGTGGTAACATTACTGCCGGCGCAGGGTAAACAAATTTTCAATTCTTTTGCCTCAGCCAATAAATGGATCTATAGTTACCTGCCTAATGCCAGCTTTAAGGAAGCTCCCTTACAGGAATTGGCCGATCCTATTCTTAAAAGGGGAATGGAGCGATTACTGAATGGTAAGCTGGGCGACCGGATCGATAGCCGGATAATGCAATTTTTTACCAAACGATGGAAAAAGTTATTAGCGCTGAACAGGGCCACACACACAGGGTTTATAAAAGGCAGCGTGGTAACCGACAAACATTATTGCAAACCTATTCCCCATCACTTCCAGCAAAAGATCCTTTCCCGTTACCAGGAAAATGTGAACACCATCAAGGCAAAGTATATTTTAGTGATGGATTAATCAGCCTACTTCTTCCGCAATGTAATAATGTAGTAATCCCCGGTATGCTTCCAGGGCCACCGGCTTTTGAACCGGTTCTCCAGCTTCATTAAAAAGCGGTACAAGCGGGGCAGCTTATCCGGAAAGCGTTCCAGGTAAGAAGGCGGTACAATACTGCACAAGCCCTCTATGGCCAGTAACTCATAATCCTGCTGCAATGTTTTGGTAATAAAAGAAGGTTTGTAGTACCAGCAGGTGAAGGGTACCCCTTCTACATAAGCGGTTACCCCGTTCTTACTGTTAAATCTTCTGAAAGCTGTTTTAAAATCGCCGCGTAGCGCCAGCAGGGTTTCCCACAGGCAAAAGGGGGGCAGTATGGCCAGGGTTATCTGCCCTTTGGGTTTCAGTAAAGGCCCAAAGGAATGCAGCACTTCTCCTAACTGCCCGGTACAATTCAAGCCGGCAAAGTTGGAGAATATAAGATCGTAAGGGCCTTTATGCTGTAAGGCCGGTAAGTCGTTGAAGGAACATCTTTCAACAGATACCTGGTCATTTAATTGATGCGCCTTTACTTTGGCCGCCAGTTTTTCCAGCATGCCTTCGGCCAGGTCAGTGGCATGCACATGATGGCCGGCTGCTGCAAAGTATACCGTGTCTTCTCCCGTGCCGGCATTCAGCTCCAGGATGTGGCTGCCCGGCGCCAGGAAACGTTCTACCTGCGCCCGTACACGGGCCCGTTTATATTGAATGATCTTATTAGGCGTATAAATGGCATCAAATATAGCCGACTGCTTGCTAAAGGCAGCTGCCGCCTGTTGCTCATCTATTGTATGTTGCTCACCCTGTACCATGCCGGGTAATTATTTTTTTGAAGAAGAAGGTTTTTCCAGCGTATGCAGCTTGCGTTTGGCAATAAAGGCCGCCGGTATATAATAGGCTGCTGAAAGGGCTTTGCGTAAAGTTTTTTTAGTGGCCTTACTAGGATGAGTGAACAGGTGCTTAATGTTGGCAAAAGCCAGGTGTTTAAGATAGCTCCTATGTGTATACCTGTATAATTGCTTGTAATAGGCCGGTTGATAAGTGTTCTCAAACATCAGCGCCAGCTCATCAGAATCTGTCCAGTTGGTTTTCTCTTTCAGGTCTGCTTTTACTTTGTCGTAAAATACAGTGCCCGGTAAGGGATAGGATACAGAAATGCCTATGCTGGAAGGCAGCAGCTCATTGATCATGTCAATGGTCTTATTAATATCCTCCTTAGTTTCACCCAGGTAACCGAACTGTATAAAAAAGGAAGGTTTAATACCGTGTTCCTTTAACAGATGGGTGGCTTTATGGATCTGCTCAATGGTAGTGCCTTTGTCCATAGCATCCAGGATCTTCTGGGAGCCGCTTTCAGCGCCCATCCAGATGTTCTCACAACCGGCGCGGGCCAGCGCTTTTACATAATTATCCTGCACCAGCAGGTCGGCGCGGGATTGGATCTTGAACCGGAAAGAAAGCTGCTCTTTTTCTACCAGGTCGGCAAACTCATTTACCCAACCGGGTTTCAGACCAAAAATGTCATCACAGAACCAGATGTGGTCAAAGTTGAACTGCTTGCGCAGGTATTTTATTTCATTCACTACATGCTGCGGGGAGCGGGAATTATAACGGTTGCCATATATGGGCTTGGCGCACCAGTTACATTTAAAAGGGCAGCCACGCGTAGTGCCCATGTTTATGGAAAAATAACCCACATGTTTTTGCCACGACTGGCGGTAAGGTTCCATATCCACCAGGTCCCAGGCCGGCATGGGCAAAGCATCCAGGTCGCGCATTACGCTGCGGCCGGGCGTTTTAACAACATGGCCGTTTTGCTTGTAGGCCAGGCCTGTAATGCCGGAATGGTCTGTTGCATTATTATCAATGGCCGTTACCAGCTCCAGCAAGGTCATTTCTGCTTCCCCTATCAGGATGAAATCAGCGCCTTCATCCAGGTATTGTTCATAATGGTCAGTGGAATCGGAGCTGGAAACAATAACCGTACAACCTTTTTCCTTTGCCAGTTTGGCCATGCGGAAAGCGGCTTCCCGCATGTTGGTAAGGCACATTTTGGTGAGATAATTGAACCCGTCGTCATAGATCACAAAGTAGTTGGGCTGATGGGCTACTATCCTGGGCAATACTTCATCCGGGTTGCTTACGAACATGGTATCAAAAAGCGATACTTCATAACCTTTTTCCCGCATTAATGCCGCTGCATACAGGGTGCCCAGGGGTGCATACGGCTGCCCCATTGACCATTGTTTAGGATCAAAACGCATAAAGTACGAGTGGGAAAAAAGTATACGGCTCATGCAGTTATTATTTAATTGCGCTCAATCTTAAAAATGTAAATTTCTTCCATCAGGTTCTGCATGGAATGTACACGGTTTAACCGGCAGCCATTCTTAATGGCCAGGTTGCGGATCATGGTTTCATCACAGCCATCGCTCAGCGTCATTAACACGGTGGATTGCTCATGCATATAGCCTGGCAGGGAATGGAACAGGCGGTCAAAATATTCCCCGTTCTCGCCGCAGTACCAGGCATGTTCCGCAAAGGTTTGCGGCTGTTTTTTATAATAAGGCGGGTTAATGGCAATAATATCAAAGGTACGGGAAGGGATCTGCTCAAACAGGTCGGAGTGGATCACTTCCATTTTCACATTATTGGCGCGCCCGTTCTTTTCCAGGTATTCAACGGCAACAGGATTAATATCTGTGGCCATTACATTTGACCCTTTGCCGGCCGCAAAAATGGAAATAAGGCCATTGCCGGCGCCCAGCTCCAGGAAAGAGCTTTGCTGCAGGGGCAGGCCGCTGATGTAACGCAGTAAATACTTGGTGCTGAAAAAGAAGGCGGGGTGAAATACCTCCGGCGGAATTAAAAGCTGTACCCCTTTAAAGGTATACTTCCTTGTTTTAGAGAGGTACCGGACCAGTAAAGGCTTATAAAAGCGGGTGACCAGGTATTTTACAACACGTCTCATGTATATGTACTGGATTGAATGACAATATATTTTTATCCGTAACTTATTTTAGTAATATAAGTTAGTTACAGTACGTACCACCACCATAAAAGGTTGCCTGGTATGAAAAAATTTGTCTTCGGAATTTAGCCTATCATTGCTCCATCTTTTTAACCTGTCACCGGGCGGCTTTTTTTATGAGGATCGTATTTGCAAGTTATGTATGTTCTTCCGGTTTTAAAAGTCCGGTTGAATGGCTGCAGCGCACTAATTTTTATACCGGCATACCGGAGGCCTTAAGCCGGGAAAATGAGGTCATTTCTATTGAACAGATTGACTATGAAGGCCGGTACCAGCAAAACGGGGTAGATTACCGCTTTATGGATTTTGGTAAAAGAACCGTTCTTTTTCCCCGGCAGCAGCACCGCTATATAAAAGCCCTGCAGCCGGATGTGGTATTTGTGCACGGTTTACATTTTGCCTGGCAGGTAATTCAGCTGCGCCTGCAATTAGGCCGGCGGGTAAAGATCATTGCCCAGCACCATGCGGAAAAGCCCTCGCGGTGGCCTAAGCGCTACCTGCAGCAGCTGGCCGCTTACTGTATTGATGCCTACCTGTTCACCTCACAGCCAATGGGGTTGGATTGGATGAAAAAGGCGCATATCCGCAGCACCGGTAAAATCCATGGGGTTATGGAAGGCTCGTCTGTTTTTTATCCCGTGGCGCAGTCCCAGGCAAGGGATAGAACAGGTGTGCAGGGTGCCCCCGCTTTCCTGTGGGTAGGGCGGTTGAATGAAAATAAAGATCCGCTGACAGTGGTACGCGCCTTCCTGCAATTTACCCGGCACTACCCGGAGGCCCGCCTGTATATGATCTATCATACCACGGAATTGCTGCCGGAAATTGAAAGCCTGCTGCAAAGTGAGGCGGCCTATAAAGACAAAATTATTTTAGTAGGAAAGGTGCCGCATGAGGAGCTGCTGTATTGGTATAACAGCGTGCCTTTTATTATTTCCGGATCACATTATGAGGGGAGTGGCATAGCGGTGTGCGAGGCTATGTCCTGCGGATGTATCCCGGTGCTTACAGATATCCTTTCTTTTCAGCTGCTCACTGATAACGGCCACTGTGGTGTATTATACGCACCAGGTAAAGAGGCGGCGCTGCTGCAGGCCCTTTTACAGGTTACCATGCTGGATGTGGCTGCGGAGCGCAGTAAAGTATTAGCGCAGTTTCAATCACAGCTTTCCTTTGAGGCTATTGCAAAAAAAATTCAGGAGGTCATTACTTCATTATAGCCGAAGAGCTGCATAATGGCGCTGGCGCTGCTGTTCATCTCATAGGGTAATACCGCCTGCCGTTGTGCAGGCGGCTGGCGCAGCAGGGTAAGCACCTGTTCCACCATCGCCGCTTTATCTTTTACAATGTACCAGTTGGGAATAGCAGCCTGCATGGGTTGTACAAAGCTTACTACCTGTGCGCCTGCATACAATGCTTCCAGCATCACCATACCAAAACCTTCGTAAGAGGAGGGGTGCAGTAAAATGCGGCTGCGTTGCATAAGCCGTAGCACTTCGCGGTGCAGCTGCTCGCCGTAAAGTTGTACATTATCCTGTAAGCCCCATTGGGCAATCAGCGTCTGTAAACGATGCACTTCTGTTCCCTTGCCGCATATGCCGGTTTTAATGTTGGGGAAATGTTGTTTTACGGCATGAATAACTTCAATAAAGATCTCGTATTGCTTTAGCGGTACCAGGTTGCCAACACCCAGTACATCAATATCCACCGGTGCAGCAACGGGGGGGAAGTCGGCGGTATTCACGCCAATAGGTATTACATGCTGCGGCCTAATGTGGTGATTGCGGTTAAACTCCGCCACTAAAAAATCTGATATGGCTATCAGCTCCTGCGGCGCCGGGCGCATATATCGTACCGTGTTATTCGACTTTTTTGCATCCTGCCCCAGGAGCCAGGTATGATGTTGTATGTTATAGCGCTTTCCGAAATAATGGCCTATCAACGCACAGGGGCCGCACCAGCAGCTGAAAAGCCCTGCTATATCATGCTGCTGCCGCAGCTTTTTCAGCTGCCGCCATATTTTCCACCAGGAGTGTAAGAGATGAATTTTGTTACGGAACTTACCACCCATGCTGATGATGGTATTGCCATGCCACTGATAGGTATGTGTAAAGAAGGGATAATGAAAGGCTACCACTACCACCTTTAACCCGGGGAACACCTTATTCAGGGACCTTACCAGCAGCTGCAGCGGCGGCAGGCAGGTAGTATCTGCTTCATTTTCCGGGAAACCGGGTATAAGTATTACCAGTGTTTTGCTGTTATTTGCCATGCAGGTTGTACTGTTCAAACAGGCCGCAAAGTAATGAATTTATCAGGCCAGCAACAATACGATCAATGCAATAACAGCCGGTAAACCCTGCTTTATGAAAATGGACCTTGAAGCGGTAAGCCCGCCATAAATGCCGGCTACGATCACACAGCCCAGGAAAAAGCAGGCCACATTCCGGCTCCAGCTTACATCTGAAATAAACAACGACCAGATCAGGCCGGCCGCCAGGAAACCATTATACAGTCCCTGGTTGGCGGCCAGCGTTTTGGTTTCTTCAAACAGGTGGGCCGGCAAAGAGCGGAAGGTTTTTTTGCCCACTGTGGTCCAGGCAAACATTTCCAGCCAAAGTATATACAGGTGTTCCAGGGCTACCAGGCCTATGAGGATCTTCGCAAACAGTAACATGCGCATGAATTTTACAGGGGATATAATAAAAATATTATAAATGTAAGTCATGCCGGCCGGTTTACCATCCATAAACAGGTAAACTTTTTGATAGAGCCTTTATATACCAAAACAAAATCTTACCACCATGAAAAGTACTGCTCATATTAAGGGGCATCCGCTTCATCCTATACTGGTTACTTTTCCCATTGCCTTTTTTATAGGCACGCTCTTATTTGATATAATGGCGTTAGTGAACGACCGTTATGATTTTGCCTTTGTGGCGTCGTGTATGCAAATAGCGGGCATTACCACAGCTCTACTGGCTGCCGTACCCGGTATTATTGACTACGTATTTACGGTGCCCCCTAAAAGCTCCGGTAAAAAGCGGGCTGCCCGGCACGGAGTGCTGAACGTACTGAACCTGGCGCTGTTCTTTACCGCCTGGCTGCTGAAGCGTAACCCTTACATACCGGCCTTTGGCATTCTGCTGCTGGAAATGGCGGGGATTGTGCTCCTGGGCTTTGCCGGCTGGATGGGTGGTACGCTGGTGTACCGTAACCAGATAGGCGTTTTTACCCGTTATGCGGGCGGTGGTAAGTGGAAAGAAGAACGTTTTACCGGTGACCATCAACCGATAGAGGTAGCTAACAGCGATGAGCTGAAGACCGACCAGATGAAGCTGGTGCATGTACAGGGGAAACGCATTGTGATCGGTAAAACAGAAGCCGGTTATGTTGCTTTTGATGACGCCTGCACCCATAAAGGCGGCTCACTGGCAGGCGGCGCTATGATCTGTGGTACGGTGCAATGTCCCTGGCACGGCTCCCAGTTTGATGTAAGTACCGGGCAGCTGAAAGCAGGGCCTGCAAAACAGGGTATTGTAATATACCGGTTAACGGAGAATAATGGCAAGGTGTACCTGCACTTGTAAAGATTGAGTATACCCGGCTACATTGTGAAGAAAAGTCTCCATATATTCGCCGGCAATCTTTACCGGTATCAGGGCGCAGGAAAAAATAATTCCTATTCCCGCAGCAGCTCAGCTAACCCGTCTGATCCCGGGCTTTGATAAGTGATCCCTTTTATTGCATTTCCTTTAATGGTAACGATCATTGGGTAAATGTCCTTTCCCTGCTCGGGGTAATGGATCATGTTGTTGCTGTCTATTAATACCCGGCTATTATTCATTACTTCATTACCCAGTTTTATCCGTAATAATTTAATGGATTGCACCCGCGTAAAAATGTACTTCGCCTGTGGGAACCGGGTATAATTCCTTTTCACAAAATCTTCTGCGGTGCTGATACAGCCTTCACAACCCTGGTTGGGTATTACCACGTAGTGCCCGGCCGGTAACGGTTTTGCATCCACCGCATGTAAGGCCTGCAGCAGCTGGTCCGGTGGTGCGGAGCAAGCCGTAAAACATAACAGTAACGTATATAGGAAGATCTTATAATTCCGGGTTGATGTGTACATATTGCCCAATGTTTTGGTCATGGTTAGCTACATTCAGAAAATACAGGCCTTGTTCCGTTACAAAAAAATTATCCAGCGCAAGCCCTTTGGGTAAGGGACCTTCGCCCAGGTAATGAAAGGTATTGTCAAAAGCGATCAGCGTGGCATGTTTTTCACCCAGCTGCTGCGCATTCAGCTCAGCGGCGGCAGGCGGGGTTTGTAATACCCGGTAATAGCGCTGGTGGTAAGCATCATAAATAATATCCCGGTAAGCAGGCGTGTTTGTAAAGTAACGCAGGGCATTATCCGGGTCCTGCAGCTGCGGGCTGTTCTTAGGTATGGGCATGGAGCTTATGCAGAACTTTTGCCGGCTGCCTGCATATACAGTGGTTATGTGCCATGCGCTGTCAATCACCTGCAGGTAATGGTCTGCCGGTAAGCTAAGCAATAATGCTCCCTGTTGTTTATTGTACGCCGTATAAGTGGTGCGCATATGGGAGCCGCCCCAGTTACCGGTTTTATAAATAGCGGAGTAAGGCACCTTGTGCTGCAGGCTGCCATCCGGTAAGTGAAGGATGGAGAAGAGCGTACGCCCTGCCGGTACTTCGCTGTCATGCTCGCCCATTAAATAGCCGGCGCCAATAATGTTATTGCCCTTTAAAATAATAGGCGCCGCATTGCTGGCATTGGGTGGCGCAGGATTATAGGCAAAGCTGGTCTTTACTTTTTTGTAAAAAGGCAGGGTTTTATATACGGTATCAGTATCCAGGTTATAATAAGACAGGCGGAACAGGCCATAGGTGTACAACAGCAGGCTATCGCGGTTCAGGTAATGCATGTACATCACCTTGTCGTTCAGGTGCAGCGCCTGCGTCCGGCTGGGTTTTGTTATGGTATCAGCAGCTGCTAGCGGGTATTGCAGCAGCCGTTTGCCATAGGTATCCAGTATCAGCAGAGCATTTTCTTTTTCCAGGTATTGCACCGGTGTTTGTACGCCTATTACCAGCATACTATCCAGGTACAGGTTCAATGGTTTTCCAATATTGATCTTCAGGGGTATAAGGCTGTCTGTAACAGTGGTACAGGATTGAACAACCGGCGCTCCGGTTTCTTTACAGGCGGTGGCTATACAAAACAGCAGGGCTACCATTACGGTAGCCCACTGATAATTTCTCCTATTGTACATAAGCCGTACAATTGGGTTTTTCTGTTGCTATTGGAGAACCACAGTAATAATACGCGTGTCCTTCAATGTACTCGGCTTTACATTTCCCGTTCAAAAAAGTGGGACTTACCTCACAGGGGGTAGAGCTAACAGGTACCCAGCTACATACGGCTGCCAGGGCAAAGCCCAGGAAAATACAGGTTTTCTTCATCTTTCAATGGATTTGAGTGCAGAAATAGGATTTATCATAATCAATATACTAACTTTTTTAATTCACATAAAGGGCCAGCAGCCTACTGCGGCAGGGTAGCAGTGTGCGGGATGTCACCCCAAAATTGCAGGTGGTCAAAACACAGGGCTGTAAGGCTTTTACAGTTGTTAGGTTTGTAAAAAAAAAGATGCAACCTACAAATAGACAAACTTACCTTGACTGGCTGCGTATCGCAGCGATCTTTGGCGTGCTGTTATTCCATTCCGCCCGTCCGTTTATGATAGATGATCCCTGGCATGTGAACAATGCCACTCAAAGCAATGTGCTCACGGAGTTTGCCTTTTGGCTTAGCCGCTTCCGCATGCACCTGCTGTTCTTTATTTCCGGAACGGTTTCCTGGTTCATGGTCAGCAAAAAAAGCGCCCGCGGTTTTATGTGGCTGCGTTTCCAGCGCCTGTTCATTCCCCTGCTGGTAGGTATGCTGCTGATTGTGCCGCCCCAGATCTATATGGAGCGGTTAAACCAGGGTTTTAAGGGTAACTTCTGGAATTTTTACCCTTCCATTTTTGAGATGCGCCCTTACCCGCATGGCAATACCAGCTGGCATCACCTGTGGTTTATTGCCTACCTGCTGGTGTTTGACCTGTTGCTGACGCCTTTTTTCGGATGGGCTGTTTCCCCCAGGGCCAAAGGTTTTGTTGAAAAATTGAAATTCTTTGCCCGTGGCAAGAATGTATACCTGTTAATGCTTCCTTCCGCCACATGGTTTTCATTAACCGTGCTGAAATATCCCATGACCGGTGACCTGGTGCATGACTACTGCTTTTTTGTGTACTGGATGCTTTTTTTGGTTGCAGGCTTTATTTGCATGCTGCAACCTGCCCTGATGGACAGCCTGGAACGTAACCGCCGCTTTTCGCTGGCTATGGCCCTGGTAATGCTGGGGTTCATTAACTACCTGCGCTGGAATAATGTAGGAATTAGCACCTGGGTCCCGGACTGGGATCAGCATTGGTATATGTACCCATACCTGGCAAGGCAGCCGCTGAACTCCTGGTTCTGGGTATTTGCGCTGATAGGGTATGGTAAAAAATACCTGAACCGGAAAGTAAAGGTGATGGATTATATTAACCAGGCCATCTATCCCTTTTACATCCTGCACCAAACCGTGATCGTGATCATTGCCTGGTACGTAGTAAAAACCAATGATAGCATTGGCATGAAGTACGGCTTTATTGTGATCACCTCTTTATGTATAAGCATGGGCATTTACCATGTATTTATAAAACCGTTTGCCCTTACCCGTTACTTGTTTGGTATGAAGCCTCCTGAGAAAAAGGTAAAAGCTCCGGTAAGTGAAACGCCGGTACCGCAACCGGCCCTGCAGGTAGCACCGGAGCTGGTTGTATCATAAAAAGTTTACTGATCTTTGCTTAACTTCATGACTATGCAGTATAAATGGTGGCGTTTGATATTTCCGGTTTTTTACGGGTTGCTCATTTATATGACCATCCGCCTGGTAAATGATGTGATCACCGGTACCCGTTTCTGGCTAAGGCCCTGGGCTGTTAATGCCATTGAATTAGCGGTGGTGACCCTTATCAGCTACATTAACATATGGGGGATTCATAAATTACTGGAAAGAAATCAGCGTCATTTTAATGCACCGGTACGTAACCGGGGTTTGCTGAAGGAGTTTGCTGTGGTAGCTTTGTATGTGGAGCTGGTAAGCACTGTATTCATAATCCCCATGGCCGCCCTTACGGACGATGGGATCACCTGGTACGATGCGGTGCTTATTTACCTGATACCACTGCTGTACTTATTGTTTTACTACGCTTTTATAAGGGGAAATGCTTCTATGAGAAAAAGTTATGAGCAGCAGCTGCAGATAGAAAAGATCAGTAACGATCAGCTGCAAACAGAGTTACGTTTTCTGAAAGCGCAGTACCATCCGCACTTTTTGTTCAATGCATTGAATACGGTATATTTCCAGATGGATGAAGATGTGAGCCGGGCCAAACAAACCATTGAAGAGCTCTCGGAGCTGCTGCGTTACCAGCTGTACGACCAGCAGCAGCTGGTTTCCATCCGGCAGGAATTACAGTACCTGCAATCGTATATTCACCTGCAAAAAAGCCGGATGAATGACCATCTTAACCTGCAGGTGGAGTTTGACGAAGCGCTGGACGGGCAGCAGGTGTACCCGCTGCTCTTATTACCCCTGGTGGAAAATGCTTTTAAATATGCCGGTGGCGAATACTGGATCAATATTTCGGCCCGGCTGAATAACGGGCAGCTGCAGTTTGAGGTAAGCAATGCCAAGCCGGAGATCATTCCGGAAAGAAAGGGCCGCAGCGGCATTGGGCTCGATAACCTGCAACGGCGCCTGGCCCTGCTATACCCCAACCGGTATACGCTGGACACTCATGATAACGGACAAAGCTTTACGGCTAATTTAAATATAGGATTATGATCAGGATCAAATGTGTAATTACGGATGATGAGCCAATGGCCCGGAAAGGTATTA
>NZ_DATCRF010000212.1:0-8286 GCF_036569125.1 Chitinophaga sp.
AGCCGTTACCGCGTAAAAACCCTTGATAATCTTATAATCTACGCTATTTTAGTACCTTTGGGAATATCTTATGTAAATAAATAACTTATTATAAAATAATTGAAGACATGAAGCTGGGAACAAAGCTCATACATGCCGGTGTAGCACCAGACCCCTCTACCGGGGCAATAATGACCCCTATTTTCCAAACCTCCACCTACGTACAAAGCGCACCCGGCCATCATAAAGGCTATGAGTATGCCCGTACGCAAAACCCCACCCGCGATGCGCTGCAGAATGCCCTGGCAGCTATTGAAAATGGTACGCATGGCATTAGCTTTGGCAGCGGGCTGGCCGCTACAGATGCGGTGATCAAGCTGCTGAACCCCGGTGATGAAGTGATCGTTTCCAGTGACCTTTACGGCGGTACCTACCGCATTTTTACCAAAGTGTTTGCACGTTATGGCATAAAGTTCCATTTCATTGGTATGCAGGATGCACAGAACATCCGCAACTACCTGAACGCGCAAACGAAAATGATATGGATAGAAACACCTACGAACCCGCTCATGAACATTATTGATATAGCTGCCTGCGCACAGATAGCGCAGGAGCATCAATTGTTGCTGAGTGTGGATAATACCTTTGCATCTCCTTACCTCCAGAACCCGTTGGACCTGGGCGCCCATATAGTAGTGCATTCTGCTACCAAATACCTGGGCGGCCATAGCGATGTGGTGCACGGAGCCGTAATTGTGAAAGACGAAGCGCTGGCGCAACAGCTGTATTTTTTACAGAACAGCTGCGGCGCTGTACCTGGCCCGCAAGACTGTTTCCTGGTGCTGCGCGGTCTTAAAACCCTGCATGTACGCATGCAGCGCCACTGCGAAAATGGCGCTACTGTAGCCCGTTTCCTGCGGGAACATCCCAAAGTAGGAAAAGTGTTCTGGTGTGGTTTTGAAGATCATCCGAACCATGACATTGCCAAAAAGCAAATGCGTGGTTTTGGCGGCATGATGTCGTTCACCTTAAAGAACGACAGTATGGATGCAGCGCTGAAGGTGCTGAGCAGCACCCACCTGTTTTCCCTGGCAGAATCGCTGGGCGGGGTGGAATCGCTGATCGGGCACCCGGCCACCATGACGCATGCCTCCATTCCCCGGGAAGAGCGCATGAAGAATGGGCTGGTGGATTCACTGATACGGTTAAGTGTAGGTATTGAAGATGCAGATGATCTGCTGGCAGATCTGGATAAAGCCATCGCCTGATTTTTCCTATAACCGATGCTATGCTATGAATGTCCGTGAATTGAAGAGTTACCTCGATGCCAAAGCGGCATACTATGATCATCCTGACTTTATTGCGAATGATCCGGTGTGCATTCCGCACCGGTTCAGCAAGCTGCAGGATATTGAGATTGCCGGGTTGTTTGCTGCGGTACTGGCCTGGGGCAACCGCACCACTATTATCAGCAAATGCACGGAGCTACTGGCATTAATGGATAATGCGCCGTACGACTACCTATTGCATCATAAACCCCAGGAACGGCTGCAGCTGATGCAGTTTTGCCACCGGACCTTTAATGGCCTGGACCTGCTGTATTTTGTAGAGTTCCTGCAGCATTATTACACCAACGTAACTTCCCTGGAATTTGCCTTTAGCGGGCATATTACCCCCGAGGATGAAACGGTGGAAAAAGCGCTGATAGGCTTCCGGCGCATCTTTTTTGCGCTGGAGCACCCCGAGCGTACGGGCAAACACATCTCCACCCCTGAAAAAAATTCGGCCTGCAAACGGCTGAACATGTACCTGCGGTGGATGGTGCGGCAGGATAAAAATGGCGTGGATTTTGGTTTATGGAAACACATAAAACCCAGCCAGCTGGTATGCCCGGTAGATGTGCATGTAGCCCGGGTAGCCGCCCGCCTGGGACTGATCAGCGAAGCCAAGGCCACCTGGAAAACCGCGCTGGAGCTTACCGCCCGGCTGCGGGCCATGGACCCGGAAGATCCGGCAAAATATGATTTTGCATTATTTGGCCTGGGGGTGATAGAAAAATATGTTTAAGCGGCGCAACGTTAAATAAAGGAGCTGCATTGCTTTTGTGGCTATTCTAAATAATATTTGCAGATGAAAAGGATTTTAGGTTTGATCACGATGGCAGCAGTATATGTGTTACCGGCCGCCGCACAGGAGAGCTACACAGAGCTGAATTATAAATTCCAGAAAGGCCAGCAGTTTGAGCTGAAACAGGAAAGCCGCAGTGAAACCTATACCACAGTAAATGATGTGGTACAACGTGTAACCCGTGATTTTAACAACACCATTGCCATAGAAGTAACAGAGCTAAACCCCGGCCGTACCTTATTAACCTTCCGCTACAAGGATCTGAAATTTAACTTCAACAGCAGGAACCAGAATATTTTTGTAGATGCCAAAACGCCCAATGATAAAGAACCTTTCCAGGGCGCGCTGAGTAATATACTGGACCATCCTTTTACGGTAGAGATCCAAACCACCGGCAACATTAACAGCGTGAACGGGCTGGATAACCTGCTGGACAGCGCTTCTGCAGCCTTCACCAGTTTAAAGAAAGATGAGCAGGATGCCTATAAAAAGCTGATGAAAGACCAGTTTGGCACCAACGCCTTCCGCTCCTGGCTGGAGCAGCTGCTGGTAATTTACCCTGCACATGGCATTAAAACCGGCACCCAGTGGGAAGAAAGCGTGCCTTTGCGCACCGGCCTGATAGGCCGTATGGACCTGTACTGGAACCTGCAAACCTGGGACAGCCAAACCGCCAAGATCAATGCCACCGGCAAATTAAAAACCAATAAGCTGGAACAATTCACCATTGAAGACGGGATCCTGGCCACCGCTGAAATTGAAGGCACCATGCAAAGCAATTACCTGATAGATCAAAGCACCGGTATGCCCAGCATTTGCGTACAGAATACGGAAATGAACGGTAACTACACTTATAAAGCCAACAAGGCCAAGCGCCTGAAGAACGATCTTAAAGTACCGGTAAAGGTGATCACCAACGCATCTTACAAGATCAAACAGATGAAATAAGCCTGTTTTATAAACCATCATACCTACTGCCATGACGCCTGTTCCTGAACCATACCTGCAGGCCACTGCCCGGGAGCTGGACGATACGATGGAACTTCGTTTGCCGGACACCGTTAGTTACGAACAGCTGGAGGAGCTGCTGGCCCAACGGGTGGAAACGCTCATAAGCCACCACTTTGAGCATTTTGTTTTTTTACTGTACCGTATTGATGTACCGGAAAACCAGATCCGTATTATACTGGATACTGATGCCGGCGCAGGAGCCTATCACAAAATTGCCGCCCTGTTAATAGAGCGGCAGCTGCAAAAAATTAAAAGCCGGGAAATGTATAAGACCGATCCTCCGGAGAATGAGGAGGAACGGTGGTAGTAATTCGTAATTCCTATTTATCAAATATCAGCTCCCTCACTTTTACTTTATCTTCTTTCTCTGTTTTAAGATCAAAGCTGGTGCTGAAGATCTTGTCCCATATAGAAGTGCTTACACCAAAGCCTTTATCATCGCTTTTGTAATGATGCAGGTGATGGTTACGCCATACGGGTTTCATGAACTTAAAAGGCGGGTTCCATGCATGAATAGCGTAGTGCATGCTGCCGTAGACCAGGTAGCCCAGTATAAAACCCGGGAAGAACATAAACGTGTACTCCCGCAGGAAAAAATACTGTATGGCAAAAATAACGGAAGATAATATTAAGCTGGGGACCGGGGGCATGAACAAACGTTGTTTGTCACGCGGGTATTCATGATGGTTACCATGCATTACATATACCACCCGCCGTACTCTGGGATTATCACTGGCAAAGTGGAACATAAACCGGTGCATGATGTATTCAAAAAAAGACCAGAAGAACATAGCGCCTAAAAAAACCAGCACTATCCTGCCTATGCTAAAATCTAATGCCTGGTTGCTGTAATAAAGCATGTAACCAATAATGGGAATGTACATGCCCCAGATAATTAACGGATGCGTTTTGGTGAGCATCTCCAGGTACTTACTCTCAAACAATCTGGCCTGTCCTTTATTCTTTATCTTTTCGAACTTCATAGACCCTGGGTTTTATGCAAAATTACGTCAAAATGTAAATAAACAATGTCCGTTGGCTTACGTAGAATGTTCATATATAACACCTTATCATGTACATACTACTATTGTAACAAGGTGGGTACTGTAACCATTTTATAATTTTTTTGCTGTAAATAGCTCAGCAAATGATCCAGCTCATCCCAACACTTTTCTGTACGCCGGGGATCTGTGCCTGCATGCATCAATAACAGAAAACCATTCAATCCTGCGGGGTGTTGCTGTTCATAATCTTTAATAGATTGCAGGATGGTGGCGCAGCTCCGGTATTGCTTTCCCAGTTGGGGCCAGGTATAATCTGCATGGCTTAATGTACCCGGTGTATAATTCACTAATTGCACCTGCAAAAGTTGTGCCCAGGACGCTATTGTATCATTATACCATTCATATGGCGGTAAAAACCAGGCTGCATTTTTTTTCTGAATGCCCTGTTTGGCCATAGCTTGATAACATTGCAGCAGGTCTGCATTAAACTGTTTTTGATTAACAAGCAAACTATCCCTTTTGTTCCAGTCGCAGTATAACAAGTGCTGATCGGAGTGCGGGCCTAAATAATAGCCCTTGTGCTTTAGCTGCTGTATAAGCGCAGCATGTGCAGGATTGCGGTAAAAGCGCCCGGTAAAAAAGAACGACGCGGGTATGTTATGTTCCTGTAAAATTTTTGTGATCACGGGTCCGCCATCCGCAAACTCATCGGCACTAAACACCAGGGCAACTTTCCGTTGGGTACTATCTCCCCGAATAATGGCGCCATGGCTATACGTAACAGCCCGGGGCTGCTGTTGTGATGCTTCAAACTGCTGTGCTGCCAGCAGGTATACCAGGCTGGCCGTACCATCCATAGTAGGCTCGTTGGTGGAGTAATCGCCAAAGTCATCATGATACACGGCCAGGTCCGACTGAAAAGGCGCATATTCATCACCGTTATGCAGCTGTATGCCTATCAGGTTCTTATAAATACTGCCATACACCGGCCCATCTACCAAACCGCCGCTTACCGGGTAGTGATACAGGTGACTAAAAGAACTATGCGGGTCTTCAGGGTAATCGCCATTTACAGGCAGGCCTGCTACCATGGCAGTACCCCAGGGATTGCAGCCAAACAGCCAGTCAATACAGGCCTGCTCCAGCTGCTGGTAACGGGTATCTTTTGTGAGCTGCCGGTAGCGGTTACATTGTATAGCAAAGCTAACGGTGAGGTTATTGGAACACCAGATAAAAGGAATACCGCGGTAAAAAGCATTATGCTGCGCTTTGGCCCATACTGCCTGAATGCCCTGCCGGTAATAGCCCATAGCAGTTTTTTGCAATGCAGGGTTTTGCGTGGCCAGCTCATAATGTCCGAAGTTGTGAAAGGGGTACCATTGGTAATGCCGCGCCGTATCAGCACCCATCCAGGGGGTAAGCGGCTGTTCTTTGGCCCATGCCAGCGCCTGTTTTATGAGCCCCTGCCGGTGTGAAAGCTTAGCCAGCATGGCAGCGCCCAGCTCCATATCATCCATCCAGTTATCTTCCTCATAAAAATAAGGTGCGCCGCAGGGCGCTGTTTGGCATACGCCGGGGTGGGCCGCGCCCAGCGCATAGGCGGTGGTGGCTTTGTGCTGTAACAGGGCCGTATACACGCTATCGGTTCCCTGGTATACCATTGCGCCCAATGCAAAGGCGCTGGCAAATTTACCGGCTGTAGAAGCCAGGCCGGTGCTGCGGTTCTTGTATTGTTTAAGCCCCTGCGGCTGGCCGGTACAAAAATATACCGGGCGTTCCAGCCCCTGCCCGTAACCGGCAGTATCCTGTGTGGGCAGGCGCATACCGCGGTGGTCACGGTCGTCGGCTATCTGGTTAAACAGCTGGTCATCTGCCGGGTGCATTTTTAACAGCCAGTCCAGGCCCCAGCGGGCCTCATCCAGCACATCCGCTACGCCATTGCTGCCCGCGGCGCCATTGGCCGCGCAGGTATCGCCAAACACGGGTTTAAAATCGCGCCAGGCAGCCAGCAGGTGATAGGTGGCGTTGGCCGATGTGGTTACGTATTGCAGGTAATCACTGGCATCATGCCAGCCACCGGCTGCATCAATGTGCGTACCATCCGGCATAGGACCGTACACCGTAAACCCATCATGTGTATGGCAGGAATCTTTAAGGTAAGGGTTGTAGCCGCTGCGCTGCTGCCGCATATATTGCAAACAAAAATCGGCAGTGCCGTTATACACGTCGGGGCCTATACGGAAAACGGGAGAGCGGGTTTCACCGCATGCCAGGTAATAAGTACCGGGTTGTTTAAACGCAGTGAAGTTCAGCCGCCGTGTATGTGTGAACGGGCCGTACGCGCCAAAATCTGCGCTGCTGCTGCCTTTCCAGACCAGCCGGTTGGTAGCGGCATCATGTAAGGTAAATACATTGGCCTGCGCGGGCGCTTTGGTGCACCACACGGCTACTTTACTACCCAGCGGCGTATAGCCCAGCTGGTTAATCCTTATCCAGGCGGTCGTGCTGTCTTTCCCCGTTACCGTAAAAGGCAGCAGCAAAAAAAATAAGTAAGCTAAACGCATGTTATGATCAATGATGTACAATGGATGCACATGGCGGCGCAGCGCCGCATTCGCTATCAGTATCCGTAATATAGTTCCCGGCTAATGTTACCGGACGTTTGCAAATTTTTTCAGATCGGGGATGTAAGCGCGTTTCCGTTCCAGCTCATATTTATAAACTATGTTCCCGATCTCTTTAAAGAAAGGATATCCTTCTGTTTCATACTCATACCGGTCGTCATTCAATATACCATCCCGGTTCACATACACGGTGCCGGTGAGCATGAACTCTACCTGGTTCTTAAAGTCCACAATATAGGCTGCATCTGTTAAAAAGCCGAATGCCCAGCCGGTTTTATTGAACACGCGGATGTTAGGCGGTATTTTTCCCTGGTTGGCTTTGAACATAAAGAACTTGGTAAAGCTGTCAAAGTATTCCAGGGTATCATATTTCGGAAAGTCAGACTCCCGGGGCAGGGCCGACATATAATGATACAGGAAATGATAATCTTTTTTGGTGAGCTTAAACCGCTGCGCTTTGGGTACCGATTCCGGGAATAGTACCGATTGCATCATATGCTGTATATCTTCCAGCGGAAAGTTATTTTGCTTGGTAAAATTAAAAGGCGCGTGAATAAGGCTGTCCTTGCGGTCCATATGTGCATTACCCAGTAAGATGGTTTTGCTGAAATCAAAGGGCAGGGCACAATACGCGGCCGGTTGTGCATACACCAGCTTATTATCCTTTACAAAACGAATGGCGTTGGTGTGGCGGTTACCTTCCTCATCCAGCGGCATAAAACGGCGCACAATGCGTACCTCCGGGTAACCTTTGGCCCACAGGTTCTCATGAATGGTTTGCTGGCCTACAAACTCGTACAAGCGGTTATAGGCATTATTATCACTTACCAGGAAGATCTTTTTTATATAATGGGCAATGGAGGGCAGCCCGTTCTGCGCCGTAGCATCGGCATACACCTTTACCTGCCCGGGGTAGCTGCTGTCCGTAAGCATGGTGGTATACATGTTCAGCCCCCGTTTATGCAGGGCATGCAATTTTTCCAGGGATAGCAGGGCAATGGGTAACTTTACGGTAGATGCCGGGTTAAAATAATTATCTGCGCTTACATTGAAATAATAATGCTTAAAATGCGGCCGGTTATGCCGGTCACGGTCAATCTGGGTGTAGATCAGCTGGTAACGGAAAGAGTCCGGGTATTGCAGGATGTGCTGCAGCATTGGCGAAGCATGCCGGCGTATAAGCGCTTCCAGCAAACTATCTGATTTTGGTTGTGCCCAGGCTGACAGCAATAAAAACGTGGCAATAAGGGTGAGCGAAATACGCGTCATATGTTCAAAAATAAAAAATAATATATTTGGCTGACATACTGCCAAAACAAAAATTTATCTTGATGAAGCTTGTTACTTACTTAAGGGATGAAGCCGACCAACTGGCTATATTGGTTAACGGATTATTGTATAACACCCAGGACCTGCACCCCGACCTGCCCAACAACATGCAAATGTTCCTGCTAATGTGGGAAGAGGTAATAGACCTTGCCATGCATGCTGATGCACAGCTGAAAAGCGGGCAAAATAAAAGCAGCGCCATAGGTATACCC
>NZ_DATCRF010000213.1:0-10370 GCF_036569125.1 Chitinophaga sp.
CCTGTTGAAATACAGCGGGATTTACAATCGGTAATTTGCCCGTTAAAGATCATTCTACCATCCAACAACATTGATTTACAAGTTATTAAGGAAGCTTTTCGCAACCATCTGCACATCTGCATATTTGCACATCTGCACATCCCCATTACTCCACCATTGATCAAATAAATTAATATATTTATACATATTACATTACCTTTATATTAAATAACTGGCCCTATAACTACGACCGAATACCGAATACCCAAATCCTGTAACATGAAAAGCACCTGCCTTTTTCTTGTGCTCTGTACCTTACTGGCATTCCGTTCCGGCGATAACAACCTGGAAATAGGCGCACCTATTCCCAAAGCGGAGGTGCAGCTACGTGATATCAGCGGCCGGGAAATAACGCTGAATGCCGCCCGTGGCAGCAACGGATTACTGGTAATGTTCTCCGCTAATCATTGTCCTTATGTAATGCGCAACCAGGACAGAACGAACAGCGTTTGTGCCTACGCGTTAAAGAACAGCATAGGCGTAATACTGGTAAACTCTAATATTGCGCTCCAGAATGATGAAGAATCGCTGGATGCCATGAAGGCCTATGCAGCCTCGCAGCAATACAACTGGTTTTATGTGATCGATAAGAAAGCGGAGATCGCCGATGCCTTTGATGCCGGCCATACACCGGAGTGTTACCTGTTTGATAAGAACGGCCGCCTCTCTTACAAAGGCGCTATTGATGATAACCCGGGCAATGCGGATGCGGTGAAGGTACGGCACCTCTATAATGCCATCAATGAAATGCTGGCTGGCGGCGCCGTTAAGATGAGCAGCACTGCTTCAATGGGATGCAATATTAAACGCTATTAGCTATTAGATTTTAGCTATTGGGTTTTAGATTGATTAGGAGCGGATATTAATATCGGATTGATCAAATTAAAATACCAGGAACACAGCATTGCTGAATAGCAGCTTGCCATTTTCCCAGAAGCTGCGGAACAGCGGATCATCTGCCAGCATGATCAGCTTACCGTTCCCAATATCCTTTACGCCGAATAACAGGCCATCTTTCAGGTGGGCACGGGTATCTACACCCACAAAACCGCTCAGGTAATTATCCTTTTTGAGCACGCCTACATTCCAGCCGTTATCATCATCATCCATAAATTCGTAGATATGATCATCCTGCTTCAGGGTATAGTAGGTATCAGGATAGCCTAACGCTAACGGATGTGTGTTATCCAGCTGCACCTTATAAATAGCGCCGGGGATGAATTGCTTTACGCTCTCCCGCTCGCGGTTGGCGTACGATTTCAGGGGCGCGTAAATATCTTTATCAGTGGTGGTATCGCTTTCTTTCTTCAGGTGAATGCCCCAGTCGTCGCCTGCCAGCTGGGCTAATGCACCCTGTAGTGCAATCAGGCGGCCGCCGGCGCTTACCCAATCTTTGAGGCGGGCGGCCTGCGTTTTGTCTTGCAGGAAGCTATATTCTCCATCCGGTAAAATGAGCACATTAATATTCTTCCAGTTGATCCGGCTGAGGTTCTTTTCATTGACCAGGCTAACGGGATAGCCTATCTGCTGTTCAAAGAAATGCCAGATCTCGCCGGCGTTCAGGGAAGATACATCATCTCCCACCACCATGGCCACTTCTGTGGGTTGAATGTAGCGTACTTTATCAGAACCAAAATCGGTGCCCTTTTCCACGAAGCCGGTAGCAACTGCATCCAGGTTCACCTTTACCTCATTGGCCAGGGAAGTGATGTAGGTATCAAAACGGCCAATGTGCTCATTACCGGAACGGGGAATAATAAGTGTACCGGCAGGGAAGGTACGTCCGCCGGTGGTGAAGGGCGCGCCTGCGTAACGCACTTTTACCTGCTGCCGCAGCAGGGCTGTGAGCAAACGTACATCTTTCACACTGTTCCAGCGGGCCAGGTAAGCGTATGGGTGCGTGGCTGCCAGGTAACTATTGTTATCTGCTGCCACGGAATCAGTAGCAGGGCTTAACTGCTGGCGGATGGCATAAGCGGGCAAACCATAAGCATACGGGATGGCCCAGGCTGTAATATCGTAAGTAACGGAATCGGTTAAACGGGATTGCGGCTCAAACAATACCTGCAACAGGTTGGAGCGGGGCTGAAAGGCGCTGATGACCATATCTTCCCGGCTTATGTCCACATTCTCTGTTTTACCGGTAAAATAATTAAGGCCGCTGGCCTTTGGTGTTTTTGAGCCGTAGCCAAACGTAATATTGTTCCGCTTCAGCAAAGCGGCCAGGTTGGCCAGCTTTTCCGCATTACCGGCTGCCTTGATCACATAACTCTTATACACGCCTTCCGGTGCGGTAGCTGCATTATGGAAATACCGGGTAAATTCTTCTGTGATCCTTTGCGCCTGCTGGGAAGCTATTTCAATGGTAGATAGCCCCGTAGTAACATGATGGGCTATACGATCTGTGAGGGTAAGCGTATCATTATCCTCTTTCAGCACGGCCAGTCCGCCGCGGCCTCCCCCACCCTGCTCGTAGGTCATGCCGATGGCGCCGTTATAGGTTGGGTAGGTATCGCCGTAGCTGGGATAGAACAGGTCAAATACTTCTTTGGTGAAGTACAACCATCCCTGCTCATCAAAATATTTAGCGTTGTTCTTTCCAATAAGCACCTGCATTTCCCGCTGCCAGGGTTTTATCACTTCATGCAAGGGTTCTGCTGCCGGAGCAAAATAATAGGGCGCATCAATACCCTGTTCATGAAAATCCACATGGATCTGCGGCATCCACTTATTGTACATAGCTACCCGCTGCTGCGATTCGGTTTGCGTTTGCCAGGCCCAGTCACGGTTCAGGTCAAAATAGTAGTGGTTGGCGCGCCCGCCAGGCCAGGGCTCATTATGCTCCCGGGAGTAACGCTGCGCATCGGGCACCAGGTTATGCACCTGGTTATAAAAACTTACATAACGTTCACGCCCGTCGGGGTTCAGGCAGGGGTCTATGATCACCACCAGGTTACGCAGCCAGCGCTGCGTTTGCGCGTTGCCTTTATCTGCCAGCAGGTATAAAGTGCGCATGGCGGCTTCTGTAGATACGGCCTCATTGCCATGCACATTATAGCTTAACCACACAATTACCGGCTGGTCTGCGCTGCCCTTGCCCTTATCATTTGCCCTGTCCAGGTTCTGCTGCTGTATGGCCTGCAGCCGGCCAAAGTTCTCCGGCGATGCGATGATGGCCATCATCAGCGGCCGTCCCTCATAGGTAGTGCCGTATTGCTGCAGCTGCATGTTAGGTGTGGCTGCGGCCACCGCTTTGAAGTAGTCCAGCACTTTATAGTGCGGAGTGAACCGGGTGCCCAGGGGATAGCCCAGGAACTGGTCGGGTGTTGGGAGGGTTTGTGAAAAACCTTGCTGAAATATTAATAAAAGGCATATAACCGGCAACAGGTGTTTGCGCATACTGTGTGTAAGGATTTATATGCCTAAGATAGTGAATTAAAGGGCTAAAAATAACACTTCCAACCGCTTATTGCGGGCAAGGGCCATTGGTTACATTCACAATGGTATCATCGTACCAGTTAAAACCATACCAGCCGATAATGTAAAAAAAGTTGGTTTGTTTTTCATAGATCAATCGTAAGCGTTTGCCATTCTCCAGTTTAATAGCTTGTGCTGCCAATCCGTTATAATACCTGATCTTAGCCCCGTAGGAATAAATAATCAGTGTTCCGCCGGTGCTGCCGCTTAAGTTAGCTACCACGATCTCTCTGCCATCCAGTAATTGTGCTGTTACATCCAGCTTCAGGTATACATCCCCGCTGCTTTTTTTTATAATATTCCTGGAACCATCCCATGTCTGACAGCTGGCTGTTGTTAAAATACGGGGTGCTACAGATTGCGGTAATGCAGAAGAAATGGAAATGGTATCTTGTCCGGTCAGGGCTACTTTACTTCCGCCTCCAACCATTTCAAGCTTTAGCTTACGGAATTCCGTACGGCCATTATCCCTGTTATATAAAAAACCAATGCTGTCTTTGGTACTGTTCTCAATAATTAGTTCCGCTGTATCCCTTAATGTAAGGGTGTCTGCTTTCACCGGGTAAACATATTTACCTGCTTGCTGTGCATGAGCGCTAACAGCTACTAAAAGCAATAAAGCGAAAAAATATATGCCTGATAAAAATTTCATAAACCAGATAAATTGTAGTCGATGAGTTAACTTATTGTATACCGGTGTTATTGTGGGCAAGGACCGTTAGTACTGGGTTCTATGGTACCATGTACGTTCATTAAGTAAAACATGTTGGTAGCTGCATCATAGATCAGATGCACACCCGAACTGGAGTTCCACCGTATCTTTAATGCATCTACCGCACCGTTCTCTGTCCAGATCTTGGCGGAGTAAGAATAGAAGTTAATACCCCCGGTATAGTAATCTGCAAAATCACTTTGATTGGTAAGAAAGAGTTCTTTTCCATTTACCAGGTTAGCAGGGGCATCCAGTTTCAGGTACAGGTTGCCGGTTACATTTTTTATAACGGTATAGTCGCCATTCCAGGTTTGGCAAACATCTTCCGTCATCAGGTAGATGGGTTTTAAGGCTGCTGGCAGTGTAATAGCAGCAGTATCTCCGCCGGTAATAGCAATACGGCCATCATCCGTCTGATCCATTCTTATACGTTTGAATTCTGTACGCCCATTACCTTTATTATATAGATAACTGAGCGTATCTTTTGTATGGTTCCTGATCACCAGCTCTGCCGTGTCACAATCGCTATAAATACGCACACTGTCGGCTTTCATCTGGTAAACGTGCTGGGCTTTACAAATGGTTCCCAGGCAAAGGCATAGTATTATTAATCTTAATTTCATATCAGGGCTTATTACTATCTAAAAGGACATAAACCGGAGGTGGAATTCACAGTGCCATCCTGTTCTACCACTACAAACCGGTTCAGAGAGGCAGAGTAAATGATACGCAAAACAGTGCCATCACCCAGATCCAATGCAAATTTGTCCGTTCCTTCATGTATCATCATTGGTTCTTGTGCTGTAATGGTAATTGTTGTACTGTTCCAGTTCGCATCTGAAGTTGGAGCAAGATTGCTTATGATCAGCTCCTTGCCGTCCACTAAATTTTCAGGCTTTGACAGGTGGAGATAAACCCTTTCTGCCCGGTCGTGTATCACGATATTGGCCCCGTTCCAGTCCTGGCAAATGCCGCTTGGCAATAAGTACACCTGCTTTGCCGGCGGAAGATCTACCGTATCCTGGCCAATGATGGCGAGCTTGCTGCCTACCTGCTCCAGCTTCATTTTGCGAAATTCCGTAATACCCTGCTGTTTGTTGTACAAATAACCGCCGTTCACAGATCTCGTACGGTTTTCCAGGATGAGCTCATTGGTGCCCTGTGGGTTGCTTAGCTTTACGCTATCGGCTTTGATACGCACAACTTGTTTACGCACCTGGGCGGAGGTGGTGGCGGTGAGGAGCGACAGCAACAGGAGTATATAGTATGTTGATTTCATTGTATAGGGTTTGTGAGTTGGTATTCTACTGTACCATATGTGGCAAATACCTTCAATCATTCTTTAAAATTATTTGATGCATCTTCTATAAGACCTAAAGTATATTCTAAAAGCCTCTTTTCTGTCTGAATAAATTTGCTATTAGTACTTACAATATTATTTTTCTTGTTGTCAATCCACTTTATCATTTTTTTATTATTGAAATAATACCTTTCTTCCTCAAGCACATATTCGTTGGAGTTAAAAGCCGAATCGTAGATCGGTCTTTTATAATGATATTTAAGATTGTAAACGAAGATCGGTGCCCCCTTATCATAATAATACTCAGTCCTTTCTTTTCCACTTTCCCAATAATTGGTTTCAATTACAAGTTTCACAGAATCCTTATACAAATAGCCAACTATATTCCCCCCTTCTCCCATGCCATCGATGATATCTTTCTTAATCCGTTTATACATATTCAAATTGGCATTAATTTCTGAATACTTACTTCTGATATTCTTTAGTACTTCATTTTCCTGGTATGTTAATATCCAGATATTAAAAGCAAGTATAAAACACAGCGTCTTCATTATATATATTCATTAATTAACGATTAAGAATTGGGAGTCCCTCTTCATCTCTGGGAGCTGCCCTTAGTGATCGAAATGAAAGACCGAAAATCTTTTGAAAATGTGAAGGATCCCATCCAAGTCCCGCATTTCTCCGTTGTAATATTTCCTCAGCGGTAAGTTTACGATTATTCTCTTTTCGTTTAATCCATCTACCACCCCAAACATCTCCACCGCCCAAAATAGATTCTCCCAATTTACCTACGCGTAACCGTTCACCGGTTTCAATAGTTCTAATCCACCAATCATAATCAATCCTCCCATTTACAAAAGGAGCTACATCAACTCCCATTCCAAAATTATGTGCACTTTGGCCTCCTCTTGCTTGCGTAACTATATTACCTGGAGCCGTTCTTCCTTGTGCATAGAGTGCATCCTGATATTCGATAGTTCTATATCCCTGAGTAACCGCCCAACTTAAGCCTGTTTCTTTGTTAAAAGCTAAAATCATTTCTTTCATTTTCAATTGCACATCTGCATGTAATGCACCTATACGATTTAATGAAGCGTTGTCAATTTCCGTCACATGTCTATCCTCTGTTGATCCTGTTTGTGTTTGAATATTAGAATCATAGAATCTTAATGTATTGTCGTCTACCCAGCGTCTGGCCGAAGCAACGGTACCTTCCGGCGCCACGCGTGTAACCTTAAATACGCCCAATAAACCATCAAACCAGTTTACTTTACGTTTACTGTCCAATATCGGAGTATAGATATTTTTGTAACCAACCCAAATATAATCTGCTATATTAGTAGCACCTGGTGCTACATTTTCACCTCTGTTATTAACGGGTTGCCATTCCAGCCCATCCAAATCAATACCATCCAAAGGTCTGTTCATAGCAAAAGGATAAGGACTCCAGGAGGGGTAATCTTTTGTTAACGGGTCTACACTTAGGAAGCGCCCTATCCTAGGATCATATACCCGCATTCCATAATCCTGCTGGTTACCTTCTCCTTTTATTTCATTATCGTTTTCTTTTCCATTGAAACCATATCTATATAGCTCCCCTAATGTAAATTTTCTTTCCGGCTGCAACATTCCAAATGGGTAGTAGTCATTCTGTGTAACCACTTCTGCTATATAATAATCGATGGTAGTGTTATTTGAAGTGACTCCAGTTTTCTTATCATTTATTGTTGCTAAAACGTTACCTAAATGGCTATTTAGTTCATATAAGCGCCGGCCAAAGGAAATGCTATCTTTTTCTGGATCAGCGGAGGCATTCATCGAAATTCCTGGTTGCCACATACCTAAACGGCTATCTCCGTACAAATGCTGTTCCTCCCAGCTTATACCACCAGCTACCACTCTATACAGGCCCAGTACACGGCCTTGTTCATCACGAATGTAAAATGTCTTTTGTCCATTTACATCCTTCCATATCCGGTTACCATTTGCATCATAACCATACTGTAGCGAAAGCCCGCTTTGGGTAATCCCCTTTATCTTGCCATACACTGTCCAATCAATTTTTGTAATATCTGCAGCTTTATCTTTAATAAGGTTCCCGTTATTGTCATATCCATAGTTATCATCATCCTGGCTATCAATATCTTCTCCATAATAAGCGGCATCTACCTGGTCTTTAATATGGCGCAAACGGTTTGTTCCTTCCTGATATGCATAAGTTAAGTTATCCATGCTCAGTTGCTTTCCGTTCTGCGTAGTTCCATTCCTCTGATATTGTAGAATATTACCATTAGCATCATAGCCGATTGATTCTTTATAATCCTCCGTAGGTGTCCAGCTACTGTTAATATTATGCTGACGCATTTCTACCAGGCGATTAAGTTGATCATAGCCATAGGTATACCCGACGGCATTACTATTATTTAACTTACTTAACGCGACACTGGCATTACTGATATTTCCATTATACAAGCTATTGCCGGTACCAAGCATTGACGGATAATCAAATGTGGTTCGGAAGCCGGTTGCACTGTCTTTTCCAATTGCATGATAATCCGCGGCATAGTAACCCAATGTATAACTTATAACGTCTTTCCCATAAGGAGCAAATACAGTACCTGGCTTGCTATCTTTACCCATATCCTGATCCACATTTAATGTAGTGCTGTTAATCCCCTTTTGCCACCCCTGCAATGTGTAGGCGTAATCAACCCCTTGTAGTTTATTTTCCCCCAGTTCCTGACGGGCCAGCGGACCATGCAAATAATAACTATAAGTTGCATCTTGCTGCCATATCAATCCATCCCGGCTGGTCGCAGCATTGATCAAACGATTGTCTGCATCATAGAGATAACGATACAAAAACTGATCTTTCTGACCGGGTTGATAAATTATTTTATTCACTTTTCCGCTTACTAGATCATAATCGTAATCTATACGTTTCATCCCCTGTCCGGGAGCTATTGATTCCAGTTGCTTAATCTCCTGCCATAAAGTCTTTACGTTACCATTCACATCATATGAATAGTGAGTGGCTACTTCACCAACCCCATCTCCATTTTCATCCAATATAGCTGAGGCAATCCGCTTGCGGATATTTTCCTGATAAATAGTTAAACCGGATAATGGTTCGTCATACTGACTACGTGTGATCTGTGCATTTGTACCGCTGTTCAACCAATCTTGCAATTGGATATTATCCAAGGATTCTAATAATGATGTATTTGCTGCTCCCGATTTTTCTCCCAATTCCACTATTCGATTTAAAGGATCATATTTTGTATAGGTATATCTATTTCCTGTACCGCCATTTACAGGCGTAAGCTGCTCTTTACTTTGCGTAGCTGTTAAACGACCCAGCCGATCATACCAGAAATGAGAAGCCCCACCGTCTGGTGTATTTTGAGCTATTACTCCCTGTAATGAGTTGTATTGATAATTAGTAGCCAGCCCATGCTGCGGATACACAGGGTCATGTGTATGTATCCACCAGAAGTAATCTGCCGACGGCAGCAGATTATAATCCCTGACACCCATCCTGTCTGTTACTACTTCACCCCGCCCTTCATTCATAGGCATCCATATTTCCAGACCACGTTCATCAAGAGGTAGAAAACAGCTATCTGTATAATTGGCAATGATCTCTTTGTATACCATGGGCCGGTTATAGAACCGGAATTGTTTCATACCGCCATAGAACGGAGCATCATACTCATTCATATGGGCTAAGCCCAATACCAGCTCCGATGTTCCTTGTGCAACAGGCGGACCCCCTAATGTGTCTACCCGGGTGGTAACATTCAGCTGTATCGCACGTCCATTGATATATATGGCAAAAGGACTCGCGGCATTTCCTGTTTTCATGACCACCAAGTGCGCCCATTTGTCCGGGCCTATAAACTGGTCCACCGGCTGGCTGGTAGTAAAGTATTGTGTCTGATATAAGGTATCAGGGAAGTACCAGGGTTGCTGGCCTAATTCTATTTCCAAGTATCTATTACTGCCATAAAAATTAATACCCTTTCTGCCGGTAAAGGCAGGTATGGTGCGGGTGCTGTCAATGAACTTTTCCGGCGCCGTTACAGTCACTGCATCTGAGAAGATACCGATCCCGTCTAAATAGTTTGCATTGATCCATGTTTCAAAACTATACGTGTTCCGGGAGGCCAGCAAGTTTCCGAAATTGATATTACCTCCATCAAAATTCAGTGTATCAGCTACCTTATAACATTCCGGTGTAGTGTAAGGACGATCCCTTTTTACTCCGGCTATTTCCTCTGCAGTCAGTAAATGTACACCTGCAGGAGGTACTGTTTTTATCAGGTTACCTGCCTGATCATAATAATACAGGGTATAATGATACTCGTACAGGTCACCACTCATGGTAAGCTTAGGTTGTGCGCTCAGGCAACGGGACAGGTAGATCTCCCGGTATTCCCTTCTCACAGAATCCATGTATTGCTGATAAGCACCGGCGGCATTGCTTAATGCCAGCTCAACCTGGGAACGCATACAACTGGTGGAATCGACCTCCAGATCAATAATAACGGGGCGGTTGCACAACACATATCCATCCAGCACAGGGCTGCCATCGCCAAAGTTGTAATTAATGCCGCAATTAACGCTATCCCTGATGGTATAAACGGGTACACCTGTTTCATTAATATCTATGATCACATCCCTGGGCAGCTCAAATGTATTCGTAAAATAGTTCTTCAAAGACTGGTAGTCGCCGTTATAATCAATATCCGGCACGCCAATGGGCGTACACCAGGTATGCTTCTGCATTTCAAAGTAATAAGCCAGCAAACGTGCATTCAGGCCACCGGGGTACTGTCT
>NZ_DATCRF010000214.1:0-2499 GCF_036569125.1 Chitinophaga sp.
AAGATGCAACCCGCTGCTCTTTTAACCTGGAACAGGGCCCGCTGATGCAGGTGCTGCTGATACAGCTGCAGGATGAGGTGTACCGCATCAGCTTTACCATGCACCATATTATTTCCGATGGTTGGTCGCTGGAAATACTGATCAATGAAGTATGGCAGCTATATGGGGCGCTTGTACAGCAAAAGCCTGAACCTTTGGCGCCCCTGCGCCTGCAGTATAAAGATTATGCACACTGGCGTAACCAGCAAATGCAGCAGGGCGCAATGGAAGCGCAGCGCCGTTACTGGCTGAAACAGTTTGAAGGGGAAGTGCCGGTGCTGCACCTGCCTGCCGACAAAGCCCGGCCGGCCGTGAAAACGCATCGCGGCAGCACTGCCTGGTTTATGCTGGATGCGGCCCTGAGCAAGGCTATTGAACGCATGGCCGCTGAAACGCAGGTGACGCCTTTCTCCGTATTGCTGGCAGCCGTGAACCTGCTGTTATACCGTTACACCGGGCAAAAAGACCTGGTAGTAGGAGTGCCTATTGGCGGCCGCGACCACCCGGAGCTGGAAAACCAGATCGGTTTTTATACCAACATGATAGCAGTACGCAACCAGCTGCCTGTGCAACAATCTTTCAAAGAAGTATTAACCGCTACGGAAAAATGTTTTATAGAAGCTTATGAGCATGGCGTATATCCTTTTAACCAGGTAGTGGAAGATCTGCACCTGCAGCGTGATCCGGGCCGCTCTCATTTGTTTGATGTAATGCTGCAGTATGAAAGCTTTACATCTATACACAGCACAGAAGAGCGTTATGCCGGCATAACCTTAAGAACGCTGGATATAGATGATGGCGCCAGCAAGTTTGACCTCACGTTTGCTTTTAAACCCGTGGAAAATGGTTTGCAGCTGTCTATCAATTACAGTACAGACCTGTTCTTACCCGCCACCATTGCAGCTATGAAAGATGAGCTGGTGAAGCTGCTGGATGCCGTACAGCAAAACATGCAGCTAACGCCTGTAGCACTGAAACAGCAGCTGTCCGGCACACAGCAGGAGCAATGGCAGTTTGCCACCACCGCCATCAGCGCAGATTTTTAAACCGCCTTCAAAAGATAAATATGAATAAGAAAATTCTTCATACGCTATTTGAGAACCAGGCCGCACAAGCGCCGGAACGTATAGCCATCCGGGAAGTACAGCGCAGCCTTACCTATGGTACGCTGAATACAGCCGCCAACCGCCTGGCCCATTATTTACGCAGCCTGGGTATTGGCCGCGAAAGCATGGTGGGAGTGATGATCCCCGGCGGCGGCGCGCTGGTAGCCGCTTTATTGGCAGCCTTTAAGGCAGGCGGCGTATACCTTCCTATAGATACCGCTTTTTCCGGTAAGCGTTTAAAACAAATGTTCACACTCAGCACACCGGAAGTATTGATCCTTCCTGCTGCGCAAAAAGCAGCCATCCTGGAATTGCTGAGCGGCTTACAGATCCCGGTGCCGCAATTAGTGGTGCTGGATGAAATGCTGTTGTTTGAAGGCGCAGAAAGTTTTGCAGCTGCTAACCCTGAGCTGATCAATGAACCGGAAGATGGCAACTATCTTTTTTATACCTCCGGCTCAACCGGCGATGCCAAGGCTTTCCTGGGCTGCCACCAGAGCCTGAGCCACTTTATACACTGGGAGCTGAAGGAGTTTGGGATCACTGCTGAAGATAAGATCAGCCAGCTGTCGCAGTTTACCTTTGATGCTTCCCTGCGCGATATTTTCCTGCCCCTGAGCTGCGGCGCTACCTTATGTATGCCGGAGCCGGGGATTAAATCCAATGTGCTGCAGCTGATAGACTGGATCAATAACAGCGGTGTTACGCTGGTGCATTGTGTGCCGGCATTGTTCCGCCTTATTACCAGGGAGCTGCTGCAAAATCCGCAACCCGGAATGTTCCCGCAGCTGAAATACATACTTATGGCCGGTGAAGCGCTGTATGTAAAGGATATTCAGAACTGGCGCAGCGCAGTAGGTACACATGTGGAGATCGTGAACCTGTATGGTACTTCTGAAACCACGCTGGCCAAAACCTTTTACCGCATTGGTGAATTGCCCGATAACCCACAGCTGGCCATTCATGCCGGTAAGCCTATTGATAATGCCGCTGTGCTGATCATGAACGATGGTATTCCCTGCGCGGTGAACGAAGTGGGGAATATCTATATCCGCACCCCTTTCATGACAAAAGGTTATTACCGCAATGAAGCCCTGAACCGGGAAGTGTTTATACAAAACCCTTTGGTGGATTTTAAAGACATCCTGCACCAAACCGGCGATATGGGCCGGTTCAATGCTGACGGCAACATTGAAGTACTGGGCCGTACAGACGACCAGGTAAAAGTGAACGGCATCCGTGTAACGCTGGGAGAGGTGAAACAAGGGGTGCTGGAAGTAAGCGGTGTACAGCAGGTGGAAATTGTAGCTGCAGAAAACAATGATAATGGCAACGACCTGTTATGTTACTACAC
>NZ_DATCRF010000215.1:0-10704 GCF_036569125.1 Chitinophaga sp.
CTTCATCGCCCTGGGCTTTCCAAACATCCGGCCCTATAGCCTGTGAAGGCGCGCCTTCATTAAAAGCCCTGCCCTGGCCCATGGAACGGGCCAAAGCGCCGTTGCTGATAATATGGCCTAATGCATAATCGGCCGTGATCCTTAATGAAAATCCCTTGTAGTTAAATGTATTCTGAATACCGCCTATCTTATCCGGGTTGCGGTAACCTAAGAACACCTGGTCTTTTGTATCTATGACCCCATCGTTATTAACATCTTCAAAAATAAAATCGCCTCCGCGTTTGCCTACAATAATACCCTGCGGTGAAGCCAGGTTATCTTTAATGCGGGCGTTCCATGCGGCTGCTTCCTCATCGGTAGCAAATACGCCCAGCACATTATAACCCCAGATGCCGTAAGGCCGTTCGCCTTCTGCAAAACCACCGGCTTCAATTTCTTTTCCGCTGGCCTTGTCAAAAATAATATCGCCTCCCTGCCGGTTCCTGGCACGGTTGTTCTGCGGCAGTTTTGTAATTACGGTCCGGTTAAATGCAAAAGAGAAATTAGCGTTCCAGCTGAATTTTGGCGAACGTATGATGGCTGCGCCTATGGCCACCTCTACCCCGCGGTTACGCAGCGCCCCGTTATTATAGGTGATCGTGGTGAACGGCGCTTCTGATGGAAGCGGTTTGGAAGTAAGCCTGTCTTTGGTGAGCTTATTATAATAGTCAACAGAAAGTGTGATCCGGTCTTTCAGGAAACCGGCATCTACGGCCAGGTCTGTGGTAACAGTAGATTCCCAGCGCAGGCCGGGGTTGGATAAGCCGGCCCGTATAATACCTGCATACATGGCATAGCTGGCAGATGAATACTGCCCGTAGGTATCTGACAGGCTTAAGCCGCTGAGGCCTGCAACACCCCAGCTGCCCCTGACTTTCAGTGAGCTTACGATATTACTTTTCCAGAAGCTTTCTTTATCAATATTCCATCCGGCGGAAAGAGAGGGGAATAATGCATATTTATTATCCGGTGCAAAGTTGGAGAACCCATCATAACGTAAGGTGCCACCCAGTATGTACCTCATTTTATAATCGTAGCTGAACTGGCCAAAGAAGCTGGCCGATCTTGTTTCTCCCAGCGTAGTGGAAAAATCCACCACGTTGCTGAAAACAGAACCGTTAATAACAGTGGTGGTAGGTTCATCTATGGTATAAATGTAATCATTGGTAGCGCGTTGGGAACCCATATCCTTTACATGGTTGGTATTGCGGGTATAGTTCATACCGGCCAGCAGGGTAACATGATGATCCTGCTGAACGTTAAAGTCATACTGCAATACCTGGTCTATCATCAGCTGGCGGGAGCTGTTGGTGTAATCATCTTTCCAGCGCTGCATAGAGGGTTGCACCTCATCTGCCGGCGTGCCTTTTCGCATGAACATCTCCGTATAGTCGTCAATTAAATAGGAAAGCGAGGGTTTAAAGTGCAGGCCTTTTATAATCGTCCAGTCTGCGGCCATACGGGTTACCATGCGTTCTGTGGATGTTCTCATGTCATCATACCTGAGCGTATGAAAACGGTTCCTCACGGTGTAAAGCTCGCCTGGTGTGGGATTGCCGTCGTCCTTAAAGATCCTGATAAGCGGTGTGATACGGATGGCTCTTACCAGGTCGTTCTGATAAGCGTCTACATATTTCGGGATCACGTTCTGGTAGTTCACCATAAAGTCCAGCTTAAGATTGTCAAAAGCCTGGTATCCGAAATTACCCAGCACATTGTAGCGCTTATAGGCGGTGCCTACCAGCACTCCTTTCTGATCCGTATATCCCATGGAGAAATTGTAATCCGCTTTATCCGTACCGCCGCTGATGGTTACATTATCGGTATTACTCAGACCTGTTTTCCAAAGCATATCCTGGTAATGATTATCTGCATACAGCAATTTGGTGCCGGGATTTATAGGATCATCCATTGTTTGCCAGCCCTTTGCCAGCAGGTTATCCACGTACTGCTGCCCTTCTACGGCTACTATGTTATCATACAATGCAGTGAGGTAGATGTTCTTGCCGTACTGCCCTGGTTGCGTGTATACGCGGGTGCCGGCGGAAAAGCCGCCATTATTCAGCAGGTTATCTTTATTAATGGCATCGTCAGTGTTAGCTACGGTTGTACGCGCCAGGCGAAGGTATTCTGCTGCGGAAAGATATTTGTAATCCCTTGCCTGTGTTTCCCAGGTAGTTCTGTGGCTAAGCGTAATGCTTGACCGGGTGTTCAATCTTCCTCTTTTTGTTTTAATAACAATAACGCCGTTTGCACCACGTGCGCCGTAAATGGCGGTGGAGGCGGCATCTTTCATCACCTGCAGGGATTCAATATCATCCGGGTTCACATCATTCATAGAACGGAACACGCCGTCAATGATCACCAGCGGGTCGCTCCCGTCTGATGAGCCGATGGATTCGCCATTATTATTACCCAGGCCCGAACCATATGCATTGGGCTTGGTGCCACCGCGGATAATGATGTTGGTAGCGCCTATGCCGGGCTGCCCCTGTGTGATGGGAATAGATACGCCGGCTACTTTACCCTGCAGGGCCTGTACCGGGTTAGGGTTTGGATTATTCTTCAGCTCTGCTGCATCCAGCTTGGAAATAGCGGCCGTGTTCTTTTTAACGGATTGCTCCGTATAACCTACGATCAATACTTCGCCCAGCTGCGAAGAAACCGTTGATAACAGGATGTTGTGTTCTCTCCTGTTATTTACAGGAACTTCTTTTGTGGCATAGTTGATCATGCGCAGCAGCAATGTTTCATTGCCGGATGCCAGCTTTACAATAAAGTGGCCGCCTTCATCGGTAACAGTGCCGGAGGCGGGTTTGCTTTTTACGGAGATGCTCACCCCTATCAGTGGTTCGTGGGTGGCAGAGTCACGGACTGTCCCGGATACCGTGAACTCAGCGGACTGGCTGTAACCTTTCTGTATGCCGAACAGGAAAAGAAAGCAGCAGCAAATTCTTAAGCATTTCATTTGAGTCTGTTGAAAGGTTCAAAAAATGTTGGCAGGTGCTCTGGTAAAGGGATCCCTGATCTGTTAAGGCTCAGGATTTCCGTTCAGGATCCAGGGCAGATTAAACTTGTGAAATTCAATTGAACGGTGACTGGTGGAATTATTATTTGTATCCTCATTGGTTTCTATTAAAGCACCTACATGGTAATCGGCAGTTTTGATCATGCTGGTGTAGCCTCCCTTGCCCTGTTGCTGGGCTTCGTCTTCCGTAAGCCAGTCGTAGATACGCCTGCTTATAGGCCAGGTTTGCCCGTTATCATAGCTGATGCGCACGCGCATTTTTCCACGGGTAACGGTGCTGGCAGAGTTCAGGAATACGATGCGGTCCGGTGCATCCGTATTATAGCGAAGTATAGATGCTTCGCACTTGGGATCCAGCAGCGTATTATCTGACGTAAAAGCAGGAAAGCCGCTTTCAATGGTGCCCACTGATACCCTTCTTCTTTTGGAGAGCTCCCACTGGCTGGTAACCGGGCGGTCATTGCGCAATAAGGTGCCATCCATCCTTTCTACAATAGTGCCTTCATCAGAACCTGCAGGAGTAAATGCATAGTTCCAGGTAGCGCCATGATCATCGCTGTAAATATTACGGCCTTTGGCAGGAATAATTAACCTGCCGGGATGGTTAAACTGTGTAACGATGCCAATGCCCGGCCCCATAGCATCCCAGGTATATCCCGGCGGCAGCAGGGCGGCTGTTCTGTCAACCGGTGCAGACCAGGTAGCACCCTGATCATCGCTGTAGCTGGAATACACTTTTCTTTCACCCCAGGTATCAATCTGGCTGATGGAGGTTAAGGCCCCGTCATTCCAGGACATGAACACCCATATTCTTCCGTTAGTACCGTAGGATGGATCATACACGGAGGTAGGGTTTCCCCAGGTATCATCGCCCGAAGCGGCAATTTCGCCCATGGCTGTCCAGGTGGCGCCATTATCAAAAGAGCGTTTATACACCACGTTTATATCACCCCAATCGGTATTGTTCCAGCGCCTGCATTCGCAGATGGCTACCAGGGTGCCGTTCTTTGTTTTAACAATGGATGGAATGCGGAAGGAGTGCTGCCCACCGGGGCCGCCATCAAAAAGGGTAAGATAACTATGTGATTGCGCCGCTGCAGTAGCGGCCATTACAGCCCCTTTACCGGCTGGTACCGGTTGCAGCCGTTGTTCTGTGCCGCTTTTTTTGCACGCGGCAATAAGCAGGCAGGCGGCCGCAATCAGGGTGCAGCCCCCTAACAGTGGAATGGTGAGTTTCATAACGTAGATTTTATTAGTAGTTATGTTCTACATAATAAATGTAGCCTTTGTTTTTAGATTACAAAAATTTTTGAGCGGATTTTTTTTTGTTTAAGGATAAAAGAGAAATGGGAAATAAAAGGCGCAGGGCAAGCTGCGGGGGCTATGGCAAGGCATTTCAGGACGATTACAGCAGTCCAAAGGACGGGGAATTAGGGAGTCAGATAGGTGTAGGTCCCTATTGCGGGCATTCCGTCATTGCAGCACAAAAGGGCGGTACGTGTTAGGAGTGCAGATAGGTACTGTCATTCCGGCGGCCTTAAACTACCGGTCCGGTTATTTTTTAAAAGTCTTTACCCGGTCAAAATGGGGTTGCAGGTGGGATAACATACCTTCTTTAAAATCTTCGACCGTTCCTTTTCTTAATATTTTAACCAGGTCCTGGTGGGTGACCTTTCCTGAGATCACTTTCTTTTTTTCCAGCTTTATCACATATCCGAAAACGGGCAATAGCAGGCTCTGAAAGCGTTTCAGCGTATTGTTGCCCGTCATTTCATATAGCTTGCTGTGGAAGGCGATCTCGTTGCTGATCCGGAAATTATTGTCCTTCTCCTTCATTTCCCGGGCGGCAATTTCCTCCAGCTCATCCAGGTCTTTTTCTGTTTTGTGGATATATAAAAGATCGGCGATTCCCATTTCCAGTGCCAGCCTTAACTCAAACAGATCCTGCAGCGTGGTCTCGTCCATAATTTCCGGGGTCATCACTTTCTCAAAAGTGCCTACTATATCAGGGTTGGAAATAACCATGCCCGATTTTTTCTTGGCTTCTACTATTCCAAGCATTTTAAAGCGGCTCAGCGCTTCCCGCACCACGTTGCGGCTTACGCCCAAGGCTGCCGCCAGCTCCAGCTCTGTGGGCAGGGGATCGCCGGGCTTAAAGGATTTCTGCGCAAAATACTCCCTCAGGCTTATCTCAACCCGCTCAGCCATCGACCTGGATGAAATTGGTTTAATACCATTAACCATAAATGATTCTTTTGTACTACAAGTAAACAAATATATAAAGAAATTATCGCTGCCTGGGTTTATATAATTATTACCTGTATGTACTGGATCGGAGTTATATCAAGCGAACGCCAGCCAGCCTAATACCTCATCTAAGATTTCCGTATGATGCAGAACCGCTGCCGATGCCAGGATGCCAGCCGCACGATACAGGCTGCATTTAGGCATAGAGTTTGCCAATCACCTGGGTTCGTTCCAGTTAAAGGGCTGGTTAAATACTTACAGGAACACCGGCCATTTCACATTGGGAAATAAGAACTTATGCCATCATGAAAAAAATTTAATGCCTGCTTTCATGAAACTGCCGGAAATTCCAACTATAATTACGATAGCTTACTGATTGTTTATACTTTAATCCAAAAGTTTTATTATGAAGTATACCGGAAAAACCTTTTCAATATTAATTGTATCGCTGGTGCTGCTGGCAAGTTGTGTATCAAAGAGGAAATACCTTGACTCACAGGTAGCATTGCGCTTATCAAAAAGCGACAGTGTAGCACTGGCCAGGAAGATCAATAGCCTGCAGGATAATATTGCCCAGCTGCAGCAGCAGATCAAAGCATTAACAGATGCCAACACCAGCGCCCAAGCCACACAAAACCAGCTAAACTCGCAGCTAAGCAGCAGTAAAGAAGCCTATCAGCAACAACAGCAAAAGCTACAGCAGCTGCAGTCGCTGCTGGATCAGCAAAAACAAAAAGCCGCAGAGCTCCGGAAAAAAATGACCGATGCCCTGAGCGGGTTTAACTCCAATGAATTAACCGTAACACAAAAGAACGGGAAGGTTTATGTAAGCCTCAGTGAAAATTTGCTGTTCCCCTCCGGCAGCGCTGAAGTGAATGACAAAGGTAAAGATGCATTGAGCAAGCTGGCCGCTGTGCTCATCATCAATCCCGATATATCTGTTAACATTGAAGGCCATACGGATTCGATTCCCATTCGCAGTAAATACCCTGACAACTGGGCGCTGAGCACTGCCAGGTCCACTGCTATTGTAAGGATCCTGGTTAACACTTACCACGTAGATCCGGCAAAGGTAGTGGCCTCCGGTCATAGCCAGTACGATCCTGTTGAAAGCAACAGCACGCCGGAAGGAAGGGCAAAGAACAGGAGAACAGAAATTATACTCAGTCCCAAGCTGGATGAGCTGTATAAATTAATTGGTTCGTGACGCAAGGTTATGATCTAAAAATAAAAAAGACGTTATCTTAATAAGGTAACGTCTTTCTTTTGTAAGGAAGCTGCCTTTGTAAAGGCAGCTTCTCTTTTTGATACGAGGTATTATATTATTGCGGATACAGGATCTGCGTTGCCAGCACATCTCCTGCTGTAAACCCATTCCAGGGCAGTACAAATGAATTCATAACAGAGTTGGCATCCGTTTGCGGAGTGCCGGGTATGTAAATTCCGCTGGTTTGGTTGGTATGATGAAAACCAATGGTGTGGCCCAGCTCATGGGTTATGGCAAACAGCTTCTGATTGGCCGCCAGGCTATTATAATATGCATTGATCTCAACACTTACACCGGGCCGGCCATTGGAGGCAGGCAAATAAGCCCGGGCAATCCAGTTTGCAGTTTCGTTACCCATAAAAACCCTGCAATGTGAGCCGGACTGGCTGGTTACGATAGACATGCCCAGCCGTGTACCGTTAACAGCATTCCAGTTATTTACTGCACCCTGGATAGCCGTTCTCCAGTTGGAGGGTACCGCTGCATCAATGTACAGCTTAATATTAGTGTTGTAGGTGTTGCTTACGATGTAAGTGTTCCTCCGTTGCTCTGTCTGGGGAACGCCGGAGTTGTCCTTCTTCCATACCGCTACACGTTGTTTAAGTTCCGGTAAGGTCATCAGGATGTCCTGTTCAACAATTACGCGGTCTTTGTCAAAAACAATGTGCTGTTTATCAAATCCAAGGCTGGTAAGGTAACTGGTCATTTCTTCGATGTTATCATTAGCAGCAACATCTTTCTTCTCCTCTTTGGAGCATGCAGAAAAAAGTACAATTAAAAAAGTAAGGCTAAGAACGGAATAAAGGTGTGTTTTCTCAGGGGATCTCATAGTAAAAATATTAAGCGTTAAACAATGTACTAAAGCTAACGCATATGGGGTGTAGTATATCTTCAGTCTTTAAGAATAAAATAGCTGTAGTGATCATAAATTAATCACCACAGCTATTTAATGATCAATACTGCAGCTGTAAACCTCTTATTTTATTGAGGGCAGCATCCAGCAATCTATAATCATCCGGAGCTATTTTTTGCGCAAGCACTTCATTTACCCAGCGGTCATAGCTGGTAGTAAATAATAACATTCCTTCCTCCGTTAGATGAGAGGCCTTGATCTGGGTTTGTGCATTGATCTCTTCCCCGGGATTTAAGATCCGGGTAACCGTCAGGTTTTTCTGTTCAAGGTAATTGATGATGCTCTTAAAATAACTGTAAACAGTAGCATTCCGTAATACATGTCCCCTGCCCCTTTTTGTATTCCAGTTAACCTTGTCAATGGTGTAGTCTTTCATTGTTGCGCTCTTATGGTTAAATCATTTCCCGGGGATGTTGCAAAATTGATGCTAAGCATATGGTCATCTGATAAAAAAGTGTTTATATGAAATACAAATAATTAATTACTAATTATTTGTAAATTATCAACACCTAACTAACACCAGGCCTTGTTAATAAACAGTTTTAGGGCGAAATTATTGATCTTATTGCTCATAAAATTGATGGATCTATAGCTTGCAGAACAATACACAGCGCAACTTTTTTTAATAAATGGTAGCACCCTTTGTAACACCCAAAACAAAGTGTTGCTTTCTATAAACAAAATGCCCATCGTATAAATTACAGGTAACCGATGGCATTGTAAGGAACAGACCGGCGCAGTTTTACCTGAAAAAAGATATATTGTAAATGGAAACTTACACTTCACTATGAACAAGAGCACCTCGTATAAGCTGAAGCAGCTATTCATTATTACGGTGATATGGCTCATAATAGGCTTTCTTATTCCGTTCTACGACCGGCTCGCTCTGTTTACAACCAATGCGGTGCCGCCGGTGCCCAAATACACCATGCTGGAAGCCATCATTATTAATATGGGTGCGGCGCTTATAGGCGCCCTGTTAGGTGGCAGCTTCCTGGTCTTTTATGTTAATGTGCGGTTCAGGGATAAATCTTACGGATATACGATCCTTGCAGTGGCCCTTTGCTTCATACTGGTGATTGTGATCGTTAATATTATCCTCCGTTTATTCAACATACCATCTGACTGGGACCGGATCCTGAAGAACTGCATGGTGTGGGGTGTTATCGTTACTATTACACAGCTGTTTGTTCAGATCAATAACAAATTCGGACAAGGAGTTTTCTGGAACATCATCCGCGGCAAGTACAATACTCCTAAAGAAGAACAACGGATCTTCATGTTCCTGGATCTGAACTCTTCTACAACCATCGCAGAGCAGCTGGGTAATAAAAGATACCATGCCTTTTTGAAAGATATTTTTACCGATATCACGGATCCCATACTGGACAACAATGGCGAGATCTATCAATATGTTGGCGATGAAGTGATCGTAGCCTGGAAGTATGACGAAGGCATCCGCAATAGTAAATGTGTACAATGCTTCTTTGATATCAAGCTTCACCTGCAGCAGCTGCAGAGCAAGTATATGCAGCAGTACGGACTGATGCCCTCCTTTAAAGCAGGCATCCATTGCGGCAAGGTAGTGGCCGGCGAGGTTGGCATCATTAAAAGGGATATCACTTATTCGGGCGATGTATTAAATACCACTTCCAGGATCCAGGGGATGTGCAAACAGTTCAATGAGGAAGTGATCGTATCCGGCGTGCTGGCAGCCTCCCTGCGCCTGGCAGGCCATTTTGCAACGCTGCCGCTGGGCTCTATTAAGCTGAAGGGGAAGCAGAACGAAATGCAGCTGATAGCCCTTAAATCTGTGGCAGGTGAGTGAAGGGATCCATTCCCTCAAATTCCTTACCTTTGAATTATATAAGGGTAAAAAGTTATGACAGACAAGCTCATTCCCATAGAATCGCTGGAGCAATACTACAAGCGCACCGGTCAGGATATTCCACCGGAGCTCCTTCTTCCGTCCGGCAAAGCTCATTTTAATGTTCGCGAAACCCTTACCTGCACCCGTAAAACGCCTTTTAACCGGCGTGATTATTTCAAAATATGCCTTAGCTATACCACCGGGAACGGCTGTGGCACGCTGCTGTATAACGACCAGGAAATACAGTTAAACCAAAGCTGCCTGATCTTTACCAATCCTGCCGTGCCCACTTCCATAGAAGTAACCGCGCCGTACACCCGCTTTTATTGCTTATTCAATATGCCCTTTATAGAGGGATCTATAGCCCGGGATGTGCAATATGCCTGTCCGCTGTTCAATCCATCCCTGATGCCGGTGATACCGGTTACAGAGGAAGAAAGAGAGCGGCTAAGGGTGTACTTCACGCAAATGGAGCTGCTGCAGCACACCGATTATCCGTTTAAATGGGATATGATCCGCAACCTGCTGCAGCTGCTTATTCATGAAGGCATCCGTTTACAGCAAAGCCAGCAGGCGCCGGTTTCCCTGGTGCGCGACCGGCTGGTGAATGATTTCTTCGCCTTGCTGAACCAGCAGTTCCCGGTAGATTCGCCTGAAACGCCTTTAAAACTATTAACGCCGGCCCGCTTTGCCGACCTGCTGCATGTGCATGTGAACCATTTGAACAGTGTGGTAAAAAAGCATACGAATAAAACCACCCGTGAAATTATTCATGAGCGCGTGATTGCCGAAGCAAAAACCTTGCTGCGCAATACCAACTGGAACATCTCTGAGATCGCCTATGCGCTGGGCTTTGAATATCCTTCGCACTTCAATAAATATTTCAAGCAGCTTACCACCCAAACACCCCTGGAATTCCGCATGGGAAAGAAGATGGTGGCTGTCTGAACTCATCTTACAGTACTCAGAAATTATCTTGACCCCTTAAAATACCCCCGGGCGATATTTGATTTGTATAATCATCCCTTTGAATCGTGTAATTGACATAGTAACCAGCTTTCCTACTTTTACAGTGCCAATTTAAAACGATTAATATGAGAAGGATCAAAGAATCAAGAACAGGTTTGAACACCATCATGGCGCTGGGCCTTATTCCATTATCGGGTTTTGCTATGGACGTGTTTATACCGTCATTACCCGATATGGCGGTGCAATTACATACCTCACCGGCTTCCATTCAGCTTACGCTTTCCCTTTTCATTATCAGCTATGGCATCTCGCAGCTGATCGTAGGCGGGCTGATTGACAGCTATGGCCGTTACATTCCAAACATGGCAGCC
>NZ_DATCRF010000216.1:0-9093 GCF_036569125.1 Chitinophaga sp.
CATAAAATAAGCATGGTGCGCTGCTTTACCATAATAGGCTTCCAGGATCTGTTTGGATACCACCGTCATTAAATGAGTGGAGCGGTATCCGAAATCGACCCAACGCTCCGGCTGGCCGATGGCTGAATCTACATGGGGCGATGTACCCATATCCGTATTAGCGGTTGCAAACCCTTTTCTTAATCCCTGTGCCAGCTTATCATAAACAATACTGCCGGCGCTTCCGCCATTACCGGTTCCCAGGAAACGGCCGTTCCAGCGGTTGCGCGGCATCCATACCTCTATCCTGATGTTTGATACCGGCGTTGGTTTAAGGATGGCTGATACCAGGCAAAATGCGGGCAGCCCGTCCAGTGCTTTTGCAGCTGCAGCCGGCTGGTAAGATCCGGAATCCACGTATTGAATAGCTGTTATGGTTAACCCGGGTATTCCTAATGCAATGATCTTTTGCCGAAGGTCCTCAATCCCTTGTGCGCTTACAGTATTTAACTTCAGCAAGGTTGCCCCGATTATAAAAGCAATGATAAAGGTTGATCTCACAATAAAATTGTTTTATCCAATATTTATTGAAGATAAAGATCATCCCTCTAATTTTTCACACAATCCCCAAATGCTGCATCACATTATTTACGATCTTATCACAACGGCTCAGGTGGAAATTGTAAACACGCTCTTTCAGATAACCCGTCAAGTTTTCGCGCAACATTGTTTTAGCCCTGTTCAAACGCACCTTTACATTCGGTTCTTCAATATTTAAAACGGCGGATGTTTCCCTTACAGACAGATCCTCCATTTCCCGCAGCACGAAAACAAGGCGGTATTTTTCCGGCAGCTGCGCAATGGCCTGTTCCAGCACGTGACTCAGCTCCTTATTATCTAATTCATTGGCCGGTGTTCTCATACTTATGAAATTATCTGGTTGTTCAAGATTGGAAAGCACACGCATACTTTTCCGTTTCTGCTCATAACACTGGTTCAGCATGATCCTGGTTAGCCAGGTGCCAAATGAGGAACGCTGCTCAAAGCGGGGCAGGTTTTCATAGGCATTGATATAAGCCGTTTGCATCGCATCTTCCGCTTCTGCCTCAATTTCCAGGATAGACATGCCTATCCGGTACAATCGCTGGTTATACTTTCTTATGAGCAGCTCAAAAAGCCGCTTTTCACCCGCAAGGACCCTTGCAATAAGCTCCTCGTCGGACATGGAGTTCGATATAGTACCCGGTTGACCTGTCATATCATTTAGATGAAATCATCCTTAAAAGGTTACATTTTTTGAGAAAAAATCTTCAGCCCTGCAGTATCTAAAAAATTTTGTAACCTTTTAAGATGTCATTGCTCTAAAAGGTGTATCAAAATTAATTTATCATGGCAACTATCAAACAGTTCCAAAGCACCTTAAAGCTCACCTTCGGTCTTGTACCGATCGTAGCAGGGCTGGACAAATTTACCAATTTGCTGACCAATTGGGTTGACTACCTCGGCAATAACAAAAGCATGATCCCTTTTGACCTTATGACCTTTATGAAAATGGTAGGGATTATTGAGATCATTGCCGGGATCCTTGTGCTGGTACGGCCACTCATCGGCGCCTATGTTGTAATGGCCTGGCTGATCTGTATTGCCCTGCAGCTGATCCTCGGCGGTAATTATTTCGATGTAGCCGTGCGCGACCTGGTAATGGCAATAGGCGCATACTCCCTGGCTCAGCTCACTAAAATGCAGACCGTTAGTACCCAATAATTATTTCCTCCGGAAATCAGTGGGGCGTGATTGGGTGAACTCCTGGAAAGCATCGCTGAAAGAGCTGATGGTGAAATAGCCTACCTCATACGCAATATCGCTGATGGGCTTCTGCGTTTTCAGGATCATTTCTATGGCCTTTACCATGCGAATAGTTTTGAGGAACTGCAAAAAGGACAGCTGGATGGTTGACTGGAAGAGCCGCGACATAGAACGTTCACTGATATTAAAGCGGCTGCTCACGCTTTTCAGGGTAAGCCGCTCCCCCATATTTTTTTCCAGGTACCGGATGATCTTTTGCATCTGCTCATTATCCGTTGTCGGCAGGATAATGGGCAGTGCTTTATTATTCAGCTGCGGCAAAATGTTTTTCAGCGCAACCAGGAACTCAAAATTCTCATCCTTATTACTTACATGCCGGCCGTCCCAGCGTTCGGTATAATTGATCATCTGGATCAATAGCTCACTGGCAGGATAAATACCCAGCTTACCATAAAAGGGATTTGCCCCATCCTCCTGCGCATAGAAATACAGCGACCGGAGCACCGTTGCCGAATAACCGATACGCAGAATATGCTCCATACCCTGCGGGATCCAGAAATAATGCCTGGCCGGCACTACATAGGTGCGGTAATCAATGGTAATATAGGCAATCCCCCCTTCCACATAGCTTAGCTGTCCTTTGGTATGCTTATGCAGGGGGATGAGCTTTTCCGATTTCTCGTGCATCACGAACACGCTGTTCTTCTGCTTGTCAATTTCCGGCAGGGCGGCGATCAATCCCATATTATATGTCCGGGCAGCGGCTTTTATCTGCCCCCACAAAGGTAAATATAAATTGGCCGGAATGATGTAAAGATTGTCTTTTTAAGGGAAACATGACATGCATCCGCTTAATACTTTTGCGTCCAGAAATTATGAGCCGCAGAATAAGTACATTTTTAGCCGGTTTGTTATTTGCAGGTTATGCCTATCCCGCCTATGGACAAGCTATCCCTGCTGCAAATGACACACTAAGGATCTCCCTGCCGGAAGCCTGGCGAAAAGCAGAAGCGCACAGCCGCCTGATCGAGATCAAAAGAAAAGCTGCCCAGGCAGCAGATGAAGAAACCCGGGATGCCCGGGCAGAACGCTATCCCGAACTGGGTATCATGGGCAGTGCAGAAAAAGCCACCAATATTCCCATTTATGAACACGGGTTGTTTTCCGCCCCTACCCAGCATGAGGTTATTCACACGCTGTACCGGGTAGGCGCCGACTTTTACCTGAACCTCTATAATGGCAATAAGCTCAATCTAAAAATAGAAGAGGACAAAACACTGCACCAGATCAGTTTGATCAAAAAAGACCAGGCTGTTTCAGATATACATTATAAAACCGCAGCGCTGTACCTGGAGCTGCAGCAATCCCTTATTTTCCGAAACCTGATCACACAGGATATTGCCGACCAGGAAAAGCAGCTCAAAGAGATCCGGGCGTTCCACAAAAACGGAACGGTGCTTAAAAGCGATGTGCTGCGCGTAGAGCTTGACCTGTCCAAACGGAAAATGACGCTGGTAACCATTGAAAATGATATCCTCATTGCCAGTCAAAAGCTCAATATTATCATGGGCGAGCCGGATGAACGGCCCCTGCTGCCTGCTGACCTGAACACTCACCAGGATGAGCATATTTCCTATGAGCAGTACCTGGCAGAAGCCCTGCAGCATTCTTTCGATTATCATATTTCAGCACAGCAAACGGAGCTCAGTAAGATCCACCTGCAGCAGGTAAAAGCCAATGCACGGCCCAAAGCCGGCATGTACGGAGATTTTTACTATGCCAACCCGCAGATCTTTTTATATCCCTATAACCCTTACTGGTATTCGCTTGGCATAGCCGGCATAAAAGCGTCTTTTCCCATCTCAGCGCTGTATCACAATGTACATAAGGTAAGGGCTGCAAAGCTGGAGCTGGAACAGGAAGAAGAAGCCCACAAAGATACAGAAGATAAAGTACGGCAACAGGTGAAAGAAGCGCTGCTGCGCTATAACGAAGCATTGGTGCAGATAGGAGTAGCGGAAGTGAATGTAGCGCAGGCAGAAGAAAATGCGCGCATCACTAAGAACACCTACTTTAACCAAACCTCGCTGATCACCGACCTGCTGGATGCAGATGTGCAGGTGCTGCAAACCCGCTTTGAGCTGGCAGCAGCCCGCATCAGGGCCCAAACCAAATACTATTTACTCCAAAACATAACAGGCGTTCTATAATACAATGAAAAAGAAATACACCGTTACAGACAGGCTGATAACGATCATTACCGGGTGGATGGCAGGCATTATTGTGCTGGCACTCACCGTTTGGGGCATTTACACCTTATGGGGCTATTATACTTACGAGCAAACGAATGACGCGCAGGTAGAGGAATATATTAACCCGGTGATCTCAAGAGCAGGCGGTTTTATTGTTGCCGTAAAATTCGAGGAAAACCAGCTTGTTAAAAAAGGAGATACGCTGCTGATCATTGACAACCGGGAATACATACTGCAACAGCAGCAAACCGAAGCCTCTATAAAAAAATCCGAAGCGCAGCTGCAGGTACTGGAAAGTATGTCCCATACCCTTGAAAAAACGGCCAGCGCTTCCAAAGCACAGATCACGGCTAACCAGGCAAAGGTATGGAAACAACAGCTGGACTATGACCGTTACCAACAGCTGTATAAGGAAGAATCGGCCACCAAACAACAGCTGGAAAACATGAAGGCCACCCTGGATGTTAACACCAGTGATTTCCAGACCGCGCAGGACAATTACCATGCAGCCGCTTCCCGTATAGAAGATATTAAAGCGGAAAAAGTGGTGGTGGCCGCAGAAATTGCCCGCTTAAAAGCCCTGCTGGACCGGCACAAGCTGGATGTAAGCTATACGGTTATCACCGCATCTTACAACGGCCGCATGGGAAGGCGCACCGTGGAAGTGGGCCAGATGATAGATGCAGGGGAAACACTTGCCTTTATTGTAAATGACGAAACGGATAAATGGGTAGTAGCCAATTACAAGGAAACGCAGGTAGGCCATATGCACATTGGCGATTCAGTGAAAGTGATCGCCGACGCTTATCCCGGCCGGCAATTTAAAGGCACCATTATTTCACTGTCGCCCGCTACGGGTTCCAGCTTCTCGCTGCTGCCGCCTGATAACTCTACCGGTAACTATGTAAAGATCGTGCAGCGTGTGCCGGTGCGCATCCGGATCGATGGCAACCGGAAAGATATAGCTATGCTGAAAGCCGGCATGAACGTGAATGTTTACAGGCCCAAAGATCAGCATCATGAATAGCGCCGTTCCTATATTCCGGCGCTGGGCGCCCGAATGGCTCATAAAGATCATTTTGTTCCTGGTGCTGCTGCCCAGCATAGTGCTGTTCTTTCTGCCGCTGGCCAATATCAATGCAGCAGCCGGCTATTATGGCAGCGAGCCGGCGGATATACAATTTGCCGTAGCCCTTTTTTATGCAGGTTATGTGGGCTTTTACAGCCTGGAACGCCGTTTCTTCAGCTACCTGGCTACCCGGGAGTATTTTATCCTGTTCACCTTCCTGCAAATACTTACCAGCTTTATATGCTATCATAGCCATGAGCTTTATATCCTGTTCCCGGTACGTTTTTTCCAGGGCATGCTGTTCTCCAGCACCGTGAACCTTTCCCTGGCCCTGATGTTTACCCGCCTGCACAGCGAACGGGCAAGAGAGGTAAGCTTTTCCGTGTTCTTCGGATTACTGCTGTGCGCCATGCCGTTCAATAATTTTGTAACCGCCGACCTGATCGACGCCTATAATTTCAATATTGTTTATAAAGCTGCGCTGTTCTCTTACCTGCCCTGCCTGATCCTGTTACTGCTCACCATGAACAATGTGCGCTTAAATGTGCGGTTCCCATTGTATAAGCTGGACTGGCAAAGCTTTAGCCTGTACAGCATTATGCTTTGCCTGAGCGGCTACATTATGATCTACGGGCAGGAATATTACTGGCTGGAAGATGCGCGTATAAGGTACAGCGTTATAGCTATTGCCGGACTGGCCGCTTTGTATATACTGCGGCAAAAAGCCATGAAGCGCCCCTATATTGATCTGCGCACGCTCCGGTTCCGCAATTTCAGAATAGGGCTGCTGGTGCTGTTTGTAATGTACATCTGCCGTTTTGCTTCCGGCATTACCAACAGCTTCTTTGCAACGGTACTGCGTTTTGATCCCATGCATGTTTCGTATATCAACCTGCTTAACCTTGCCGGCCTGGTTGCAGGCGTAATAATAGCCTGCTGTATGATCCTTCAGAAGAAGCGGATCCGTTATGTATGGCTGCCGGGATTTCTGCTGCTGCTGGCATTTCATATGCGCATGTTCTTTCTTTTTGATGTGCAGGCCGATGAGCACAACTATCTTATCCCATTATTTATCCAGGGCCTTGGCGTAGGACTGATCATGGTGCCCACGATCGTTTACTCCATTTCTTCCGTGCCGGTAGCATTAGGCGCCTCCGCTTCAGCCATTTGCCTTGCCATACGTTACCTGGGCTTTTGCGTGAGCATTGGCATCATCAACTATTTCGAGCTCTTTGAAAGAAGCCGGCATTACAACGCGTTCCAGGATCACCTGACTAAAATTGATCCCCTGGTACGGCAAAACTTTCACAAACAATCAGGGCAGCTGATCGCCAGAGGAATGCCGCATGGGCAGGCTGCAAAAGCTTCCCATAAATTATTGGTGAATGGCATTAACGGGCAGGGGCAGCTGCGGTTTGCAATGGATTACTATGAGCTGATGTGCTGGCTGATCGTGGGAACGCTGCTGCTCATTGCCCTTTTTCCCTACCTGAACAGGACTGTAGTTTATTTAAGATCACGCAGCCTTTCCCCGGCATAAGCTGCAAATGGCTCCGTCGTTATCGCCCCCCAAAATTGACGCGTTTAACCCCGCTTTAAACGTGCGGATCGGAGTACCTTGGATCTAAATTACAAGATCATGGAAACAGCAATAGTTAGCAACAGGATGCTGGGGATGATAGCCCTGTACGACCTGCAAACGCCTTTTTTTAATAATGTGCTGGATGAGATCTCAGATGAAGATGCCCATAACCGCCTGAACACAAAAGCCAATCATGTTGCATGGCTGGCCGGAAGCCTGGTGCAGCAGCGGTTTGACCTGGCTGAAATGTTTGGCGCAAGCGGGCATAAACAGGCCGCCTACGATCTTTTTAAAGAGAATAAAGGGATCCAGGAAGGCGTTACCTACCCTTCACTGGAATCGTACAAAAAAGACTGGGCATATATTGCTCCCATTTGCAGGGAAGCGCTTGCCAAAGCTACCGATGAAAAGCTGAACAGCATGTTTGAAATGCCCGGCATGCAATTTCCCTTTTTTGACATGGTTACTTTTTCCATGTACCGGGAAGCCAATTGTATAGGGCAAATTGCATTATATCGCCGGTTATTGGGATATGGGGCTATGAAGTATATGTAAGGCTACTCTCTTTCCGCCATTTGAGCGCCTTCAATATTTCCTTAGGTAGGGCATCATTTCAAGGTAAGGCATTCACTAAGCTTTCACCCCCGATGATGCCCTCACCTTTAACCTCGTTTTCAGAATAATCTCCTTTACATCCCCTGCCCCGTTCTCCGCATCCAGCCGGTCCAGCAACAGGCTGATGACCTTGTGCGCAATTTTCTCAATAGGCTGCGCGATGGCCGTTACCGGCGTGGCAAACAGCTCAAAAATATCATGGTCGTCAAAAGAGATCACCGCCAGATCCTGTGGCACTTTCATCTTCAGCTGTGTCATGGCCTTCAGCCCGCAGGAGCCTGCCTGTACAGCGCCAAACAGCACGGCATCCAGCTTCGGATTCGCTGCCAGGAAATCCTTTATCGTTTGCACCATTACTTTTTCATCCGGCGTAAAATCTATTTCCAGCACATAGGGCTTCCATCCTTCTTCTCTAAGCGCATTCCTGTATCCCTTCATACGCCCTTTCATTTGCGTGAGGGTTGAGGAGAACGTAATAAACCCAATATTCCGGTAACCCTGCTTCAGCAGGTAACGGGTAGCATTTTCCGCGCTGAACTCGTTATCAATCACCACGTAATCTGTTTTCACCTTTGCCAGGTAACGGTCAAACATCACCACCGGCATGCCGGCTTTGATCAGCTCATTGATCTCCTTTTCCACTCCCGGGGGCGGAGAAATAATATAGCCGTCCACGTTCCTTTCGCGCAGCACGTTGATCAGCTCTTTCGTTTTTTCCGTATCATTATCCGTACTGCAATAAATGATCCTGTAGCCTTCCTTGTAAGCCTCGTTCTCGATCAAACGGGCGATGGTGGCAAAGAAGGGATCGGAGATGCTTTCCACCATCAGGCCAATGATATGCGACTTCCCTGTTCTTAAACCACGGGCAATAGAGCTGGGCCTGAAGCCCACTTCCTGGATATACTTCTCCACACGCTCCACCAGCTCGCCGCTGATCCTTTTTTCCTGCGCCCTTCCGTTCAGGATAAAAGATACAGCCGTCTTGGATATACTCAGGTCCTTTGCGATATCCTTGATTCTTAGTTTCTTCACAAGTGGTTATTTAAGATCAATAATAAATTAAAATTTAGCCAGCCTTGGATAACTGTATCCGAAAAGCAATATCACCAGGTAACAAACAATTGGAAGATAATAGGCCTCTGCCACGCTATGATTCGCTATGAGCCCCATGAGCGGTGGAAAAATGCCGCCGCCTACCACGCCCATCACAATAAAGGAAGAAGCCTGCTGCGTATGCCTTCCCAGGTCCTTCAGCCCCAGGCTAAAGATGGTAGGGAACATAATGCTGAAAAAGAAATTGATCATGATCAGTGCAATGAACGAGATCCAGCCAAGCTGCTGCGCCACGATAATACACATCAGGATATTCATGCCTGCAAAAACCGCCAGCAGCTTATACGGCGCTATAAAACGCATTAAAGCCGTACCGGCAAAGCGCCCTGCCATCAACATCACCATGCTCAATGAAAAGAAATACCCTGACTTTTCATCACTCAGCTCCATTACATCGTGCCCGTAGTTAATGAAATAAGCCCAGGTGCCGCCCTGCGCCGCCACATTAAAGAACTGTGCTACCGCTGCAAATACAAAGTGCTTACGCCGCAGCAGCTGTTTTATACTACCTGTACTCCCATCGCTTACCGCATGCGCTGTATGCAGCGAAGGTATTTTAATGAACAGGAAAGCAAGCGCCAGCAAAGCGATCACGATCCCGATCACCATATACAGGTCCCTCACAGCCAGCAGGTCGCCGGAATGCTCCTGCCCTGCTTTCAGGATACAATAGC
>NZ_DATCRF010000217.1:0-5958 GCF_036569125.1 Chitinophaga sp.
CTATAAGATTGTCTCACTCAATAAATAATTTGCTATGATGCAGCCCAATATTCCGGAAACCAGCTTGCCCCGTGTAGTGATCGTAGGTGGCGGCTTTGGAGGCATTAACCTGGCTAAAAAGCTCCGCAAAACTCCGGTACAGGTTGTTTTGCTGGACAGGAACAACTATCATCTTTTTCAACCTCTTTTATACCAGGTATCTACCGCCGGGCTGGAGCCGGATAGTATTGCTTTCCCATTACGTGGCATTTTTGGTACTCAAAAGAACTTTCATTTCCGCATGGCCGAAGTAAAAGGCGTGCGGCCTGCAGAAAATATACTGGAAACCGGCATTGGAGAGATCCGTTACGATTACCTGGTAATAGCCACCGGCAGCAATACCAACTTCTTTGGCAACAAGCTGATAGAAGAGCATGGGATCGGTATGAAATCACTGATAGAAGCCGTGCAGATCCGTAACTATGTAATAAAACAATTTGAGGAAAGCCTGCTGCTTACTGATGAAGAAGAGGTAAAAGCCAAGCTCACATTTGTAATAGTGGGTGGCGGCCCTACCGGCGTGGAAATGGCCGGCGCTATTTCCGAGCTGCGTAAATACATTTTGCCAAAAGATTACCCCGAGCTGCCGCTGGATTGTATGAAAATTTACCTGGTGGAAATGGGCCCCCGCCTGCTGCCTGCCATGAGCGAATTCTCATCCGATAAAGCCCGGGAAGGCTCAGAGCGTTTAGGCATTAAGGTATTGGTGAACACCGCAGTAAAGGATTATGATGGCCAAACCCTGCTGCTGGGCAGCGGCGAAAAAATAAATACCAAATCCCTCATCTGGGCGGCCGGTGTTAAAGGTATCCCTATTAATGGTTTTGATAAAGAAATTATACTTCCCAACGGCCGCATTATAGTGAATGAGTTTTGCCAGGTAAAAGGATATGAGAACATCCTGGCTATTGGCGACATTGCCCAAATGACCAACGATCCTAAATTTCCCCGGGGTTACCCCATGGTAGCGCAGGTAGCTATACAGCAGGGTAAGCTGGTGGCGGAGAACCTGGCTAAACGTTTAAGAGGCACTAATATGCTGCCCTTTAAATACAAAGATCTTGGCAGCCTGGCTACCATTGGACGCAACAAAGCTGTAGCAGAAATTGGTAAAACAAAGCTAAGCGGGCGTTTTGCCTGGTTCATCTGGATGATCGTGCATCTTATGAGCCTGCTGGGTTTCCGTAATAAAATGGTGGTATTGATCAACTGGTTTTACCGTTACTTTACGTTTGACCGCGGCACCCGCATCATCATTAAACGCGGCGCGGCCAACATTGTAAAACTACGGCAAAGCGTGCTGCAGCAGGAAGCGGAAGTACCCCAGCTGTAGGACTGATAGCTTATTTCCTGTTAAGGATGCTGTTCAGGTTCACCATGCCTACCAGCTCATCGGCACGCCCGCCCAGGGCGCGGTAGTAGATCAGGATGGTGTAATTATTTTCCGCCTCCCAGCTGTCGCCTTCCGTATATTCTGTACTGAACTTGCTATTAGGTACGGTTTTATCGATCAGGCCATAGATATAATTGTAGTATCCCTGCTTCAGGAACAGGGTGCCTTCATACGCGCCTTTATCAGGGTTGTACACCATTTTATTGCTCTCATTGAACTCATAGCTGGTGAGCTCTCCGAAAATGTACATGTCATACCCTGCATACGGCTCCCGGGAAGGGAATGTGAAATGCACCGCTGCATAATCCCCTTCAAAATTAGGATCATAATCATCCAGGGTGGCCAGCTGGTAACGGCCGTTAATGTCTTTAATAAACTGGTACATCGTGTTGGCCCGCGCTATATCCGGCCGCACATAAATATCGGTACCGTTGCGCCGGTAATCCGATTTCTCTACCCGCTCTGTTTGCAGGCGAAAGCTGCGCAGGTCTACCCAGCGCCATTCCTTACCTGCCGGGAACACACAGTCTACCTCCGTATTATACACAATTTCCGATCCCTTCAGGAACATGGGTTTAATATTGCTGATGGCATTATCCCAGCGGTAGTTCTGCAATATATAGATCTTGATCTGGTCAAAAGGATTGTTGATATTCAGCCCGCCGGTAGTAATGGAAAAGTTCACCTTCTGGCTGGTGCGGAACAGTTTGGGACTTACCGGCTGCTGTATAAAACCGGCCACCCCCGCTTTATTATCCGCTACCATCATACGGCGGGTAAAGGCCAGCTGGCTGGTATCGCTGTCCAGGTACACCATCAGCAGGTAGTTGCCTGATTTTTTCGGGTAGCTGTTGCTGTTAGGCACAGATACGCTGTAGTGTGTATACTTCTGTAAAGCAATGCTGGAAAAGCGGTAGTTCTGTATGCGGTTCTCTGAAAAGCCCTGCAGGTAATCAAAGGTGTTCACCTGCGCCCGGCTCCAGTCGGCATTGCATAAAACAAAGGAGTAGTAATAGTTCTTAGTATCATTATCCAGGTCGTCAAAGCTCAGCTCCAGCTTCTCGCTTGAGTTAAGCTGTATCACCGGAAGGCTCAGCGGATCGCCGTTGGCCATGAATTTCACCGATTTAATGTTGTTGTAGTAAATATGGTCCGGTGAAGGAGGTGTTTCCTGTGCAGCAGCAGAGTAGGTGGCCAGCAGTTGCCCTGCCATCATCAGCAGGAAAAGGCATTGTATCTTCATAACACTTGAATAGAGGGTTTAAGTTACAACTATTCCTGCATCATTTCCCCATTACCTTTCCCGCTCAATTCTCCCCTTTTTTCCGTTTCTTCGTACTATCATGCGTTTATCTTTCTTTATCGCCAGGCGGATCGCATTCAACAAAGGATCTTCCTTTTCAAGGTTCATCATCAACATTGCCATTATTGCCACTGCCATCAGCGTAGCGGTAATGATACTGGCTACTGCGCTGGTGAACGGCTTTCAGCAGGTGATACAGGAAAAGATCTTCAGCTTCTGGGGCCATATTCATGTAACGCAGTACCAGGTTAACGCAGGGCCGCTTACAGAACAGATCCCTTTTATGGCCGACAGCTCCCTGGCCGATAGCATTAGCCGTATACCGGGTGTGACCGCTGTAAACGCCTATGCCACCAAATCCGCCATTCTTAAGGCAGAGAAAGATATTGAAGGTGTGATCTTTAAAGGAGTAGATGCCCGTTATAACTGGCAGCACCTGCAGCGTTTCCTGGTAGAGGGCCGGCCTATCCATTATACCGACAGCAGCTACGCGCCGGAAGCTATTATTTCCGTAAGCCTGGCCAAAGAGCTGCAATTAAAGCTGAACGATAAGATCATTGTATACTTTATACAGGGCGGCGGCCAGGCCCCCCGTGCACGCAAGCTAACGGTAACGGGCATATATAAAACCGGCATTGAGGAATATGATAAAACCTACGTCATTGGCGACCTGGGGCTGATCCGCAAGCTCAATAACTGGAACCCTACGGATATTGGCGGATACGAGATCTTTGTGAAGCGCTACCAGGACATGGACAATATCGGAGAGGTGATCTACTCCCAGATCCCCGAAAAACTGTTTGTACGCACCATCCGGGAAATATATCCCAACATCTTCGACTGGCTGCGCTTACAAAATAAAAATGAGGTGATCATAATAGTGATCATGACCATTGTAGCTGTGATCAACATGATCACAGCCATCCTGATCCTGATCCTGGAACGTACCAACATGGTGGGTATTGTAAAGGCATTAGGCATGCGCAACTGGCATATTCAAAAAGTATTTATTTACCAGGCAGGATATATTGTATTAAGTGGCTTATTGCTGGGGAACTTACTGGGGCTGGGTTTGGCCTTCCTGCAAAAAGCAACCGGCTTTTTCAAGCTGCCGGAGGAATCCTACTATATGTCGGTTGCCGCCATTGACCTGCGCTGGTGGGAAGTAGTGCTCATTAACATCTCTACCTTTGGCATCTGCTTACTGGTACTGCTCATCCCCTCGCTTATCATCCGCCGTATTACACCGGTAAAGGCAATCCAGTTTAAATAGAATTACGAATTATTCAATTACGAATTGAGTACTACGATTTGGATACTGTTCAATGTTTTGACAATTCTTATCAACAATTAATATTCCGTGGTTCTTCCCACTGTGAACTACTCAATTCGTAATTCGTAATTGAATAATTCGTAATTAAACCAATAGCCTCCCGCAAATAATCCCCGTTGCTACTGCAGCATTCAGGCTCTCTGCGCCGCCCAGCCTGGGAATAGTGATCCTGTATTTACAAAGGTCAATTACCGGCTGGCTAAGGCCACGTGATTCATTGCCAATGAGGATGATGCCTTCTTTAATGGGCGCAAATTCAACAATATTCTTTCCCTGCAAAGTGGCTGCATAAGCAGGTACATTGGCCTGCTGCAGCAGCGGAATAATATCGTGCTCCACTACCTGCACCCGCGCAATACTGCCCATGGTGGCCTGTATGGTCTTGGGGTTATAGGCATCCACGCAATCCGGTGAGCAGATCACCTGCGGAATACCAAACCAGTCGGCTATACGAATAATAGTACCCAGGTTACCCGGGTCCTGTATGGTTTCTAATGCCAGCGCGATGGTACCGCTCAGATCACCCATTGCTTTTGCAGGCGGTATAGGCAGCAGGGCCATGGCGCGGTTAGGCGTAGTGAGCGCCGACAGCTGTTTTAGCAACTGCGGCTCCACTTCATGCACTTTAGCAGCAGGAAGTGTGGCCGCTAAAGCATGCTGCTCATCCAGCCAGCCGGCCGTTGCATATACCTCCTGTACAAGTCCTGCCTGCAGCAGCTCCTGCACAATCTTATCGCCTTCCGCCATGAACTGACCGTATTTTTGGCGGTATTTTTTATGCTGTAATGATTGAATATGCTTAATTTGCGCCTTTGACAACATGGTGTCAAAACTATTTAAAAAATATCATAATTGTTTTCACCGAGATGCAGCCGCCACATAGTTCCCATTCTTTTAACCTGAACTATACAACAGTACTACTGATTGCCCTGCTAACGCTGGCGGCCTGCTCCAACACCAAATACCTGCAAAAAAATCAGGCCCTTTATGTTACCAGCGATGTAAGCGTAAAAGGGGAAGGCCTGGTATCTGCCGACCGGCAGGACCTGCGCAGCTCTCTCAGCTCTAAACAGCTGATGCTGCAGCAGGCCAATACCAAGTTTGTAGGCACCCGCATCAAAACATTCCTGTACAACGAAAAGTATAACGAAAAAAAATCCAACTGGTTCTGGAGCCTTATCCTGGCGCCGCGTAACCTGGAAGCGCCGGTGGTGTACGATTCCCTTAAAACGAAAGAATCCCTGCAGCGCATGGTAAGCTACCTGAATAACCAGGGCTACTTTTATGCCACTGCCACCTATACGGAAAAGATCAAACGCCAGAAAGCCAGTGTTACCTACTATGTAAATACCGGCAAGAACTTTATAGTGAACAACATTTACTACGATATTAAAGATTCTTCCATACACAAGCTGGTAACAGGCGCTGCGGCCTTTTCCCTGATCAAAAAGAACACGCCTTATAAACAGGATGCCCTGGTAAGTGAGCGGGAGCGCCTGATGCGCCTGGTAAAAAATGCCGGTTACTTTAAGTTCAGCCGCGATGCCATTGAGTTTGAGATAGATACCCTGCATAAAGCGCTGTTCCGTAACCCGCTGAACCCTTTTGAAGGCATCACCAACATTTTTAATGAGCGTAAAGGGCTGGAAAAGCCTACCATGGATATTACAGTGCGCATCAAGAACCCGGAAGATACGCTTACGGCCTGGGAACGTTATTACGTAGATTCCATTTACGTATACCCCGATTTCCCGATCAATGGCAATCCGGCCGATACCGGCTTTAAGACCGATAACCGCAAATACATCACCATCCGTTCCAAACAGGAAATACTCAAACCCAAAGTGCTGTCGCGCTCCGTGTTGTTACGCAGTGGCGATCTGTATTCCC
>NZ_DATCRF010000218.1:0-10408 GCF_036569125.1 Chitinophaga sp.
GGCCTACGTGATCAATAAGCTCAATACCACACAACGTAAGCAGCTGCTGCAGGACCTGTTTGATCCGCAGCAGGGCATAGGCATCAGCTACCTGCGGCTAACCATGGGCGCATCGGATTTTTCGCTGGCTGATTTTACGTACGATGATCTGCCCGCAGGGCAAACAGATGCCGGCTTAACACATTTTTCTATAGAGAAGGATAAGGCAGATGTGCTGCCCGTACTGAAGGCCATTAAAGAGTTAGCGCCGGACCTGCAGCTGATGGCCACACCCTGGAGCGCACCTGCCTGGATGAAGGATAATGGTAAGCTGGCAGGCGGCCGTTTAAAAACAGAATGGTATGCAACCTACGCCAGCTACTTTGTAAAATACCTGCAGGCCATGCAGCAGGAGGGGATTTCTATTAATACCATTACTCCGCAGAATGAGCCGCTGTTTGAAGCCAAATATCCCTCCATGTACATGGATGCCGCTATGCAGGCTGCATTCATAAAAGATAACCTGGGGCCTGCTTTTCAAAAGAATAAGCTTAACACCGGCATTATAGTGTATGATCATAACTGGGACCACCCGGAATACCCGATTAATATCCTGAACGATGCGCAGGCTAAACAATACATCACCGGTTCTGCATTTCACGCTTATGCAGGGCAGGTAAGCGCTATGACGCAGGTGCATGCACAGCACCCGGATAAAGGCCTTTATTTTACAGAGGTCTCCGGCGGCGCCTGGGCTACGGATTTTGCATCCAACCTGGACTGGAACATGAGTAATTTATTCATTGGCGCCATGAACAACTGGTCTAAGATCACTTTGCTCTGGAACCTGGCGCTGGACAGCAACAGCGGGCCGCGTAACGGAGGTTGCCAGGATTGCAGGGGAGTGGTAACCATAGCATCCGGCGGCAATATTACCTACAACGTGGAGTATTATGCTATTGGCCACCTGTCTAAATTTGTACGGCCCGGCGCTTTTCGTGTAACGATGACCGGTAGCGCCGTTCCCGGCCTGGAAAGCGTAGCATTTTTGAATAAGGATAATTCCAAAGTATTGGTAGTGCTGAACCGGGAAGCCGAGGCAAAAACCTTTGCAGTTACAGACGGTACGCACCAATACACTTACTCCATGGAAGGCAAGGCTGTAGCTACTTTTGTCTGGTAACGCGTGGCAGGCTAAAAAGAATGTAAAATGTAAAATCATAAATGTAAAATGTAAAAGTGGGAACGCAGTTCCTTATCCGCTGCATTTCACTTTTACATTTGAAATTTTACATTTATGATTTTACATTCTTTTAGCCTGCCCACTTAACGCTTTTTATTATTTTTGCCCCACAACTAACCATCTTATGCTACAGCTTTCCAACGACAAAATAAACCTCACTATTGCCGAACACGGGGCCGAGCTGCAAACCCTGACCCGTAAGGATATGCCCCTGGAATATCTCTGGAATGGCGATGCAGCGTTCTGGGGTAAAAAAAGCCCGGTGCTTTTTCCCATTGTAGGCGGCCTGCATAATAACAGCTACCAGTATAACGGCGAAACGTACACGCTGGGCCGGCATGGTTTTGCGCGGGATAATGTTTTTACAGTGGTGCAGCAAACAGCCACCAGCGCTACTTTGCGCCTCACGGATAGTGCAGATACCTTAAAGGTATATCCCTTTCATTTTCAGTTTGAGGTAGCTTATGCGTTGCAGGATACCAGCTTAACCGTTACCTACCGGGTAAAAAATACCGGGAATGAAAAGCTGCTGTTCTCCGTGGGCGGCCATCCCGCCTTCAGGCTGCCTTTGGCAGATGGTACGGCCTATGAAGATTATTACCTGTATTTTAATAAAGAGGAGAATGCCGGTAAATGGCCGCTGTCTGCAGCCGGGCTGATTGAGCGCACCACACAGCCTTTGCTGGAACATACGCAAACCTTACCATTAAAACGATCCTTATTTTACCAGGATGCCCTGGTATTAAAGCACCTGGCTTCTGATACCGTTACCCTGAAAAGCGACAGAACGCCGCATGGCCTTACTTTTCATTTTAAGGGATTTCCTTACCTGGGGATCTGGGCCGCTAAAAATGCGGATTTTATATGCATAGAGCCCTGGTGTGGAATTGCCGATCATGTGGATGCGAGCGGCCGGCTGGAAGAAAAGGAAGGCATCATAGAGCTGGCGCCCGATGGGGAGTTTGAACGGGCATGGAGTGTGGAATTGTTTTGACACTTGAAAAGCATTAACGCTTGTTAACGTTGCTTAACCTCACTTAACACCCCTGTAAGTGGTTTTATACGAACTTAAATGTGTGGAGTATAAAACCACTTACTTATGGAAAACAAAAAATTCCTCGTTACCCTTATCCTGGTAGCATTTGTAGCCACGCTATTTGCATTCAGAACACCCTCACAGGTCACTAAATGGCAATATTGTACCGTTGTAGCCCGTGGAAGCTTTTTATCGTCCAAAGTGAAAATATATGTAGACTATGGACAGGAGAAAGGAGACCGCATGAAAAAAGCCAACCAGCTCAAAGATGCAGACAGCAATATTTTAAAATTCAACACGATTGTAGATGCGCTGAACTATATGAACCAGCAGGGCTGGGAGTGCTCGCATGCATATACCATGGATACCAATTGTATACAATACCTGTTACGCAAACCGGCAGAGTGAGCAATGCCGCGCCGGCAGGCGTTTTAGCCGCCCCTTCCGTAAACAGGCTGGCACCATTTTAGCGCTGTAAAAGTGGTTAAACGGAAACTATTTTTTAACATTAAAACTATTAGATATGCCGGCAAAAGACAGATCAATCGGAAGCCAGGGTTTAGAACAGGGCGGCCCTAACGTAGGGAATGATTATAGCCGCAATATTACCCGTGAGACACAAAAGAATGATGTCTCAGATATTGCAATACAGAAGAACAAAGCAAAAGACCGCCAGAAGTCCGGTCAACCGGCTAAACCCGGCAATACAAAGAACAGATAATAATTATTATTAACCCTATACCAACATCCATCCCCAATAAAAAAGCAGGCTGTGTTCTATAAAGGAACACAGCCTGCTTGGTGTTTATCCGCTTCGCTATATTAATAATTCTTCACTATTAATTCTTCATCTCCAGTAACACCACAGATTGTGGCGGTAAGCTCACATTCAGGTTATTGCCATTCTTTTTGGCGCCGTTAAATTTGGCGGGTTGCACGGTATGCGGTGCATCAAAGGTATTTACGGCGGTGAATTTGGCCGCTGTTAACACCTGCCCATCCACCGTTTTCCAGGAAAGGTTACTGATCTGGGCAGATACATTAATGGCATGGTGCGGATCCAGGTTCACCAGCGTAACATGGATCACGTTGTTGGAATCCACAGAAGCAGATGCATTTACTGAAGGGATCTTTTCATTACCCATGCTGTACTGCGGGCTATTCAGTAATATAGGCAGCAGCTTGGCATCCTGGTGTACTTTAAACAGGTCAAACACGTAGTAGGTAGGTGTGAGCAGCATTTTTTCCTTGTCGGTGAGGATAAGGGCCTGCAGCACATTCACGGTTTGCGCCAGGTTAGCCAGGCGTACACGGTCGCAATGGTTGTTAAAAATGTTGAGTGTGGATGCTGCTACCAGCGCATCGCGCAGGCTGTTCTGCTGGTACAGGAAACCGGGATTGGTGCCGGGTTCTACGTCGGTCCAGATGCCCCATTCGTCAACGGCCAGGGCTACACGTTTTTCCGGATCATAGTGGTCCATGATAGCGCTATGGCGGCTTACCAGCTCTTCCATATGAAGGCATTTCTTCATAGTGGTAAAATATGCCTGCTCATCAAATGCGGTGGCGGAACCTTTTTTCTGCCAGGTTCCCGGCACGGTATAATAGTGCAGGGAAAGGCCCCACATCTGGTTCAGCGGAATGTTCTGCATTTCGGTTTCCGTCCATTTATAATCACCATCAGAAGCGCCACAGGCAATTTTCTTCAGCGTGGCGCCCGGGTAATTTTTGGCAAAAACGGCATAACGGCGGTATTCATCTGCATAGTGGGCAGCTGTCATATTGCCGCCGCAACCCCAGCTTTCATTACCTACTCCCCAGAAATGCACATTCCAGGGTTCTTCGCGTCCGTTCTGTTTCCGCATTTTGGTCATGGGGCTTTCTCCGTTAAAATTCAGGTACTCCACCCATTTATTCATTTCTTCTACGGTGCCGCTGCCCACGTTGCCGCTGATGTAAGGCTCGCAGCCCAGCAGGCTGCAAAGCTCCAGGAACTCGTGGGTGCCAAAGCTGTTATCTTCTGTAACGCCGCCCCAGTTGGTGTTCACCATTTTAGGGCGTTGGTCGCGGGGGCCAATGCCATCGCGCCAATGGTATTCATCTGCAAAACAGCCGCCTGGCCAGCGCAGGTTGGGAATCTGTATTTTTTTCAGGGCTTCCACCACATCCAGGCGGATGCGGTCTTTCTTTTTCACCGGCAATTTCTCATCTACCCAAAAACCGTCGTAGATGCATCTTCCCAGGTGTTCGGAAAAGTGGCCGTAAATATGCCGGCTGATGGTGGCGCCGGTATTATTTTGCTGAATAGTGAGCGTGGCATCGTTTTGCCCGGCCACGTATAAAAAAGATAACAAGGCCGCAAGGGAGCTGAGTATTTTTTTCATTATAACGTGAAGTTTGAGGTCACTAAGCTAGGCATTATTTTTATAAATGTCAATTATACAATTAAAAGTTTTTGATTAAAGGTCCATGGTCGATGGTCCATAGTCCATTGCATACTGCAAAAGGCAGGTATTACGTGTAAAAGAAATAATATTGGCTGATGCAGGCGAATTGCGGCAATGACCTATTGAACCTGGTGGGTTGCCTGCAATGCAAATGCAGTTTCACTGAGGCAGCAAGCAAGTGGATCACGGTACACCCGTTTTCCATGCAGCAGGCAATGGACTATGGGACTGTAAACGCGCACTCTAACAGCCCCGCAGCATGCTATGGACTATGGACCATGGACCATGGACTCTCAACCATTTTCCGTAACTTTAAGTAAAAGCGTGTTTTATGGCCCAACCTAACATTGAACTGATAGCCGCTTTACGTGAAACGGCCAAACGTCTGAAAAACGGGGCTCCGTATGCATGGGGCAACCATGGCACCTGCAACTGCGGCAACCTGCTGCAGGTAGTTACAAACCTGAGTAAAGAGGATATCCTGTACTATGCCCAAACCGGCATAGGGGAGTGGACAGAGCTGGCAGAGGAGTACTGCGTGGTATCCAATGCCCCCGTAGCCATGCTGATCACCAAACTGCTGGAAACGGGACTTACGCCAACGGATATACATAATATTGAATATTTACAGGACCGGGATGTGCTGGACCGTTTACCAGGTGGTTTTCGCTGGTTAAAAAGGAACCAGCGGGACGATGTGGTGGTGTACTTCGAAACCTTTGCTACCTTCCTGGAAGACAAACTGTTACAACAGGTGGAAGTGCCTTATGAACAGTGGCTGCAACCGGAGGGTTTAACATATCCTTAACAGGGGGATTAACGGCCTGTTAACTACTGCTAAATCGATTAGCGTTACTTTTGGAACAGTCTGCGCAATGAGAACAGCGTAATTGGCCCGCTGTATTTAGCTATATGCTTTCAGCTTCATTGTCATGGTATATATTTTTCCTCAGAATGCTGTTCAAAATTTTAACTTATCACCAATTGGCACTAATCGATCAAATGGAATATACTCAGGAGCATATTTACGAATTGCTGTTACGCAAGAAGAAAGGGAACATTAACCACGCGGATAACCAGTACCTGGAACAGCTAATGGCAGGCAACGAGGACGTTAGCCGCTTATGGGACGATATCAGGCTGCACGATTTTGATGAGGATGTCTGGTATGAGATCGAGGATAATGAGGCTGCCTGGCAAAAAATTGAACAGGAATTGCTGCAACCGCAACATAAGATCCGGCGGTTCCCAATCGTAAAATGGCTGGCGGCCGCCTGTGTGCTGGGTGTTATGGCCACCGGCGCATACTTCCTCCTGAAACCATCTGTCCCCATGACAGGTACGGAAATGGCGGAAGCAGCTTCCCATGCAAAGGGGCTGCGCTTAAAGCTCTCCAACGGTAAAACCATTCAGCTCCCTTACAACGAACCTTCACAGCAGATCACAGCCGGCAGCGTAGCGCTGAACGCCGGCGCCAGAACCCTGCAGTATACTACAGAAGACCGTACCATGGGTGGTTTGAACACCCTCATTGTACCGCCTAAAATGGACTACCGCCTTATTTTATCCGATGGTACGGAAGTTTGGCTGAATGCAACTTCCACCCTGAAATTCCCCTTTGGTTTTAATGAAGGCCGCAGGGAAGTGTATTTGGAAGGGGAAGGATATTTTAAGGTAGCCAAAAATGCAGAAAAGCCTTTTATTGTACATACCCCGCAAACAGAAGTAGAAGTGCTGGGTACAGAATTCAATATAAATACCTATAAAACCGGCATCACCAGCACCAGCCTGGTATCCGGCGCAGTAGCCACCCACTCAGGTTCCTCTACCCTGGTATTAAAACCCGGTCAGGAAGCGGTATATACCGAGCACCTGGGCTTTACCGTACAGCAGTTTGACAGCGAGGTAGTGCTGTCATGGATGAACGGCGTTTTCCAGTTTGATAATACCCGCCTGCGCGACCTGGCGCCGGTGATCAAACGCTGGTTTGGCGTAAATGTGGTGTTTGATGATCAGTCACTGGCCAACGCACCTTTTACCGGTGTGCTGGATAAACACCATGATCTGCCTTTTTTCCTGAAAAATCTGAAGAACACAGGCGTGGGAATAGATTTCTATTATGACAAGGAAACGCTGCATCTGAAAGAAACGCATTAATCGTATTATTAATAACCATTACAAGGGTGAGTATGGAAGCTTGAAGCGGCTTTTATATCTCACCCTTCACTTTTTAACAGGGCTGTGATAATTAGTATATTAGTTATCATGAAAGCAGCAACCGATGGCCCGCATATTTTTTACGAGGGAGATACCATCCTGGTAAAGTCCATTACCGGCAGGCAGGGCAAGCCGGTTGCAGCCGTTCAATCCTTTCCCCTGGAAGAAAAACACCGTATAACCGTTCACTGCACTTTCCCCGGACATCCGGAATGGAACTTTTCCACCCCCTTGCAGCCCGTTTTACAGCCGCAGCCATCTGTTTACCCGGCTGCCGGGAAGCTGTTAGCTATTTCGGACATAGAAGGCAATTTTAACGCCCTGCGCGACCTGCTGCTGGCCAATGGCGTAATAGACTATCAATACCGCTGGACCTTCGGCAATGGGCGCCTGGTGCTCACCGGCGACTGCATGGACCGTGGCCCGCATGTAACGGAATGCTTATGGCTGTTTTACAGCCTGGAAATAAAGGCCCGGGAGCAGGGTGGTTATGTGCATTTTATACTGGGTAACCATGAGATCATGAACATGACGGACGACCTGCGCTATGTGCCTGAAAAATACCTGGCCAATGCCCGCCTGCTGCAGCATGACTATACGCTTTGGTACAAGCCCCATACAGAGCTGGGCCGCTGGCTGGCCACTAAGAACATTATCGAAAAAATAGGCGCAGTGCTGTTTGTGCATGGAGGCATCAGCAGCCAGGTAAATGCTTTACAGCTTTCTATACCGGATATAAATGAATTATGCCGTAACTGGTACTTTATGGGGATGCCGCCCCGGCATCCGGCCTTATACCTGCTTATGTACTCAGCGGCTTCACCCTTCTGGTACCGCGGGTATGCCCTTGGACAGGCCACCCCGCAGGAGGTAAATGATACCCTGCAGCGGTTCGGGGTGCAGCATATTGTTATAGGACACACCACGGTAAATAAATTAACCACCTTTTTTGAGGGGAGGGTAATAGATGTGGATACCCTGCATGCAGAAGGTATTTCAGAAGGCGTGCTGTTTGAAAATGGGGCTATTTTCAGGGTAGATAAACAGGGGAGAAGGGACCTGCTTACCGGTTAATATTTTTCCCCATTTGCCTCATTTGATTACAATTATTTGAATAATTGTCGGATTGACACTATATTAGTACCGCTAATATTGTAATTCACCGTTATGAACAAACTCGCACTTATAGACTACGTTATTTTTATTATCTACTTCCTGGTAGTGGCTTCTTACGGATACTGGATCTACCGCCGTAAGAAAAAGACCAGCATGGATACCAAGGATTTTTTCCTGGCAGAAGGTTCCCTTACCTGGTGGGCCATTGGCGCCTCTTTGATCGCCTCCAACATTTCGGCGGAGCAGTTCATTGGTATGAGTGGCAATGGTTTTTCTGTAGGCGTGGCCGTAGCCGCCTATGAATGGATAGCGGCTATTGCGCTGATCATTGTGGCAGTATGGTTTATGCCCGTGTACCTGAAGAACAAGATCTTTACCATGCCGCAATTCCTGAAAACCCGTTATAACGAAACGGTGAGCCTTATTATGGCTATTTTCTGGTTATTCCTGTATGTGTTTGTAAACTTAACGTCCATCCTGTTCCTGGGCGCCCTGGCCATTAACAGCCTGGTAGGCAATGGTAATTTTCATTTGATCATGATCGGGTTATCGGTATTTGCACTGCTGATCACCCTGGGAGGTATGAAGGTAATTGGTTATACCGATGTGATACAGGTGGCTGTATTGATCATTGGCGGCTTAGCCACTACGTACCTGGCGCTCACAATGGTGAGTGAGCACTTTGGCCTGGGCAGCAATGTGCTGGCGGGTTTTCAGGCGCTCATGAAAGATTCCCCGGATCACTTTAAAATGATCATGCAAAAACCGGCTGCAGATGCACCGCAACAGGAGATCAATAAATACCTGATGCTGCCTGGTTTATCAATGTACTTAGCAGGGCAGTGGATCGTGAACCTGAACTACTGGGGTTGTAACCAGTATATTACCCAGCGTGCGCTGGGCGCCAATCTGCAAACAGCCCGCAACGGTATTTTGTTTGCCGGTTTACTGAAGCTTATGATGCCTGTAATTGTAATGTTACCGGGTATTGCAGCTTTCGTATTATACCGCAATGGTGCGCTGCAGCAGGAGATGGCGCCGGGTGGGCATTTCAATGCAGATAATGCGTATTCTGCTATCCTTGGATTTTTACCCACCGGCCTCAAAGGCTTGTCTCTGGCGGCTTTAACAGCAGCTATTGTAGCATCGCTGGCCGGGAAGGCCAATAGTATCTCTACCATCTTCACACTGGATATTTATAAAAAGTATATTAGTAAGGATGCTAATGAAAAGCAGCTGGTATGGACCGGCCGCCTGGTGATCGTAGCAGCAATGTTGCTGGCTATTTTATTTACCTGGAATGATCTGTTGGGCATTGGCGGGGAAGGTGGTTTTACATTTATCCAGAAATACACCGGTTTTATTAGTCCGGGGGTATTTGCTATGTTCCTGCTGGGCATGTTCTGGAAGCGCACTACCGGCGCCGCCGCAGTGGCCGGCATTGTTACAGGCTTTGTTTTATCAGTGGTGTTCAACAACTATGCACCGCAATGGTTTGGTAATGAAACACTTTTATACACCGCATTTCCTAACGGGAAGGGCAAATACGAAATTCCATTCCTTATCTGTATGGGATGGGCTTTCTTTTTCACTGTGTTAGTAATGGTGTGTATGAGCTTAGCGGGTCCTAAAGTGAATCCGAAAGCATTTGAACTGGATGCCAGCATGTTCCGTGTAAAGCCTGCAACAATGGTGTTAATTGTAATTACATTATTGATATTGAGCGCGTTGTATGTACGCTTCTGGTAATAAATTACAAAGGCGCAATGGCTTACTGCTATTGGGTTTCAGCCGTTAGGCATTCAGCATGAAGAACTTAGAGAAATAAAAAAGGCGGTAGGAATACCGCCTAATTTTTTAACCATATCCTATGAAAAACCTATAACAAAGATATATGCTTAACCGTACCAAGCATTATACATTTGGTGAAGTGTGAGTTTTATCTAGTAAACGTGAATATTTGGCGTTTCTTAACGAGGAGTTAACAAACTTTTCATTATAAAATGCGATAAAAGTTCGCATAGAGATATCCCCCATTTATCCCCTATGGGTTAAATCCGTTACAACGTCTGTTGTGTTTTTGTTAACTTTGCGGTCTATGAGAATAGAAGAAGCCATTAAGCAGGGCAAGTTCAGCAATAATTTCCACAAGGCCCTGGTCAACCTAATATTCACCAGCAACTGGCTTCGGGATGCAAATGCCGAAATTTTCAAAAAATATGACATCCTGCCTCAGCATTTCAATGCGTTGCGTATCATCAAAGGCCGGCATCCCAAACCGGTGTCTGCAGGAGAGATCAAAGAAGTGTTACTGGACAAGGCCAGTGACGTAACCCGTTTGCTGGATAAGCTGGTAAAACAGGGGTATGT
>NZ_DATCRF010000219.1:0-8054 GCF_036569125.1 Chitinophaga sp.
ATGTATTCCCATACCTGTGCAGGCGGCGTAACCCCGCCTGCCATAGCAGCCTGCTGCAGCTTAAATGCTACCACTGAAATTTCAGATTCCAGCTCAGGATACCGGCGCCGCATATGGTCCAGCTGCCCCTCCTCATCGGGGGTAGCCAACCCTAAGAGGCAGCACTCAATTGCCCCGCTGTCTATATAAGTTTTGAGATCCAATGACAAACTTTTAATGACGGATACATTCCCCACGCATTCAACTATCAGTACCAGGTATAGAATTATATATACGTAGTACCGATAACATTCGTTTTCATTAGATAACAAAAATGCATAATTCATCAGGCGCCGCGGTGGGCGGCCCTTCCCATAAGCACCCGGGCTATTTGCCGGGAAATAGCGTTATCGCACAGCTCATCCAGCCAGAAATATTCCCCGGCAGCATTCACTTCCAGGAAATAGTATTGATTATCAGGTGTAAGTATCAGGTCAATGGCGCCATAGTTAAGCCCGTAACGGTCCATAAAATTGAGCAGCTTTTGCTGCACCTCATCCGGAAGGCGGTAGGGCTCCCAGCTCTGTATCAGGGCAGCACCTTCTTTACGCCAGTCTGTAGCAGCCCTTTCCGATACGGTGGAGTTAATGCTGAAAGCAAACACTTCATAACCAACAATGGTTACCCGCAGCTCCAGCTGCTTTTCGATCCGCTCCTGGAACACCATGGGGCAGTACTGCACACTCTCCAGCTCCTGCAAATGATTTTCATCTACCGCGTTGGTGAATACCACATGCTCCACGCCCTGCCGGTAAATGGCAAAAGAGCTTTGCATTTTGGTGATCACGGGCGCGTTTATGGTACCTATAAACCGGCGGATGGCGGCGGCATCATTACTGATACAGGTGGCAGGCACCTTTAACCCGCAGGCAACGGCTATACGTAATTGCTCTTCCTTACTTTCCAGGCGGCGGTATACACTGAAGCGCTCCATCTGGAAAATATCCAGGGCCTCCATCATACCAAACAGGGTGCGCTTGGTCTCCTGCATGGCAGCCTGCCTGAACTCCTTATCCAGCGCATCCTGCAGCCCTTTGCCCACATTGTAGCTGCGCCGGTACCAGATGCCCTTTGCATCATGCAGGGTATGGGAGCCGGTTTCATTTTCCAGGAAAATGTGCTGTTGCTGCTGCTGGTATACGGAGCTTAAACGGGTATGTAACGGGTAGGTATCTACGTTAAAGCGAATGGCTTCGCCTCCTGCTTCCTGCACAAAGCGGCTTACGGTATCTATACAAATATTATCTGCGGTATGGGTAATGATGATCACCTTTTGTTTAGCCATGTTGTATCTTATTTACAAGTTTTTCTGCAATGGTTTCGGCAATGGGATAGCCCAGGTATTTTTGCAGCATGCCCCACTCCCCCTGCGGGTTCACTTCCAGGAACACATACTCCCCATCCGGCCGCCGTATCATATCTATAGCGCCAAAGGTGAGGTTAAGCCGCTGCATGAACGTATGTAAGCCGGCGGCTACTGCATCGGGCAGCGTGTAGGGTTCCCAGGGCAGGGTTACATTTGCCGCCCGCCAGTCTGTTTGCCCGGCGGCATCCTTCGTGGCATTAATTTTACCGGTATAAAAAGCCCCATCCACATAAGCTATACGCAGCTCATAGGCTTTGGGCACATCTTCCTGGAATATCATGGGACAATAAGCCAGCGTATCCAGCTGCAATAAATGTTGTTCTGTAACACGGGTAGTAGGAAAAAATGCGCCGCTGGCATCCATGCTGCGGCTTAAAGCGCCGTGCAGCTTCATGATCATATTACCCTGGCAGGCCGTGTAAAAAGCCTGCACCTGCTCCGGGTTATTGGTAAGCAGGGTACGGGGTATGGTTAAGCCGCTCAGCTGCGCTTCCTGCAGCTGTAACAGCTTGTTGTTGCCCACTGCATGGTCGGTTTCCATTTTATTGATCCATGGAACATGCTGCAGCGCATCAAAAAAAATATGCAGGCTGGTGCGGTATTCTTTACTGAACACGGGTATGTAGGCCGTATCCAGCGCAGAAGGCGTTTGCAGCGCCCAAAGTTTCCGGTACCAAACGCCGGTAATATCGGCGGCGGCTATACGCTTTGCACCATGCTGCAGGTACAGGGCCTTACCCGGCGTATATTCAAACTGGTATTGAGTGCCAAATTCATCGGAGTTCAGGCGCCAGCTGGCATGACCCAGCTTTTCCAGGTGCTGCTGCACCTTATCTATCGTATAATAATCCTGTGTATGCGTAATGCAAAGTATCATGCCCTTTATTAATAAAACAAGCAATAGCCCGTTGGCTATTGCTTGCACGATGAAAGTTTTACCGGACTAGATATCGGTTTCATCCCCATCAGAAGGAAACTTTTGTGTTTCATTCGGATGATCTGTCAGCTTATTCGTAATAATGGGCCAAATGCCGTTTCCCTGGCTTTCAGCGGACTGTTGCGCTTCCAGGAATTGAGCAAAAAAAGGCTTCTGCACCTGATTGTCCAATTGCATAATTAAAAGGGTTTAGATTGTTAAAAAAAGCAGCAATACTGCCAATGTTGTGATGACTTTTAGTACAGCAGGTCGCCGCCGTCCTCTTCCCGGTCAGAAGGGAATTTCAAGGTCATTAAATTTTCTGCTGATCCGGTGCTGCGGCTTTCTTCCTGTTGCGGGGCCTGGTCTTCCAGGAATTGTGCAAAGAAGGGCTTTTGGGTTTGGTTGTTGGGTTGCATACCAAATTGGGTTTAATGGTTAAAAAATAAAAAACGGTCTACAGTATCTTATGCGGTTTCACAAACGAACGTTTGCATATTAAGTAAAAATAATGGTTAAAAGAACAACTGTTTTATAACGGCCGCTTCCCCGCAATGTTACGCCCATAGAGAAAATATATGATGCACAAGACAACTTTCAATAATATTTCCAGCTCCCAAACCCTATCTTTATCCAGTCAATAACCAGGCCCCAGGCATAATTATTGATCGTTAGATCTGTCGTTTACTATACCGTAATTCTCACCTCCTGCAACTGACAAAATTGTTACTACTATGCCATGTTGATCTATTTCAGCACTGACATAGTGTTATGCCAACCTGCCACTGCTACCGCTGTAATGCAGAACAACTGAACCGGTAAAACAGGAAGTATGAGAGCATTATTGACAGGAGCACTATTATTATTTTTAGCCGCTAAAGCTAACTGCCAGGTGATCAGCACAGCCGACACGTTTCACCACCTGGTACGTATTTATGAGGATAATGACTTTTTAAATATCCGCGGCCAGGGTACGGATGAATCCTATACCAACGGCACCCGTATAGATTACTTTTACCGGAAAAAGAAACCTTCCCGCTTTTTAGATAAGCTGATACTGCCACGTACGGGCAAAAATGCCATTAACACCTATCACTGGAGCGTGATGCAGGTAATGATCACCCCTAAGAACCTGAGTGAAACCAAGTACCTGCCGGATGATTACTCTTACTCCGGCGCACTATTCCTGAGCCATGGCCTGGATTCGTATGACCCGGTAAGAAAGTTCAGCCTGCAGTCGGAGCTGGTAATGGGCGTAATGGGCCCTTTGTCTTTTGCAGAGGATGCCCAGAAGTGGGTGCATAATGTAATGAATTATGAGCCGCCCATGGGCTGGGAAAACCAGCTCCCCAATGCCCCGCTGCTTAACTATAACTTTACCTATGAAAGAATGGTATGGCAGCCCGGCCCTTCTGTTGAGCTTATTGGCGGCGCCACGGCCAATGTGGGTACCATGCTGGATGGCGGCGCTGTGCATGCCACCCTGCGTGTAGGGCATATGAACCCTTATTTTGGTATAAAGGCCGGCAGCGCACAGCGGGAAAAAAAGCTGCAGGTGTATGCCTTTTTGCGCCCCACCGTGGAGTATACCTGGTACAACGCCCTGCTGGAAGGCGGGCTGTTTAGCTGGCGTAACAGCCGGTTTGAGGTACGTAAATCTTTCAACAAGGCCACCCTGCTGCCCTGGAATACGCGGATAGATTATGGGATGGGTATTGCCTTTCACCGCTTCCAGGTAGCCTTTACCCAAAAAACACAAAGCGCTTCCCTGAAAGGTACCCGCTCACATGAGGTAGGCAATATTTCCGTGTATATTCCTTTAGGCAGCTGAACAATCCGATGCCGGCCCTTGTTCTATTGCTGATTTAATTTCAGTCACCTTTCACTTTTCCCGTAAGTAAAGCGATTCCCGTAATTTTGCTACATGTCCCGCGAATTATCACAACATCACCAGCAGCGTTTCCAGGAAGTATATAACGGGTTGAATGAGCGCCAGCGCCAGGCCGTAGATAATACGGAAGGCCCGGTAATGGTAATTGCCGGCCCGGGTACCGGTAAAACGCAGATACTGGCCAGCCGTATCGGTAAAATATTACAGGATACGGATTTTCTGCCGCAGAACATTCTGTGCCTCACCTATACGGATGCCGGCACCGTGGCCATGCGCAAACGCCTTACGGACTTTATTGGCCCTGATGCGTACCGCGTAAGCATCCATACCTTTCACTCCTTTTGTAATGAGGTGATCCAGGATAACCTGGCCCTGTTTGAAAAAAATGTGCTGGATGCTATTTCCGAGCTGGAAAAAATTCAGCTGCTTAAAAAGCTGATCGATGGTTTTGCGAAAGATAACCCGCTGAAACGCTACCGGGGCGATGTGTATTTTGATATGAAGAACCTGGCGGCCCTTTTCTCTACCATGAAACGGGAAGGCTGGACAGTGGACTACATTCGCGGCGCCATCAAAGCTTATTTAGACAGCCTGCCGCAGCGCGATGAATACATTTGCAAACGCGCCACCAAAACATTTAAGAAGGGCGATGTACGTACGGATAAGATAGCGGTGGAAGAAGAAAAAATGGCCCGCTTACAGGCTGCAGTAGAACAGTTTGATGTGTTCCAGGCTATGATGCAGGCGGCCAACCGCTACGATTTTGATGATATGATCAACTGGGTGATCCGTGCATTTGAGAACAATCCCAACCTGCTGGCCGATTATAAAGAACGCTTCCAGTACATACTGGTTGATGAATACCAGGATACCAGCGGTACGCAGAACCGCCTGATACAGCTGCTGATCAAAGACGAAGAGCTGCCCAATATTTTTGTGGTGGGCGATGATGACCAGAGCATTTACCGCTTCCAGGGCGCCAACATAGAAAATATGGAGCAGTTTGCCGGCGGCTTTGCTGAAACATTGCTTACCGTAGTGCTTACACAAAACTACCGTTCCGTACAGAACATACTGGATGTGGCCATGGCCTTAATAGACAATAACGGCAGCTCACGCCTGGTAAACCAGCTGCCGGGCCTCAGCAAAGAGCTTACTGCCAGCAATGCCAGGCTTACGCCGCTTTCCATACCGCCCATTATACAACGTTATAATACTGCCCGCGATGAAATGGCCGGTATTACCAATACCGTTACCCGCCTGCTGGAAGAAGGCACAGCGCCGGGAAAAATAGCCGTTATATACCGGGAGAACCGCTATGGCGAGGAGTTGGCGCAGTACTTCCGCCTGAGAGGATTGCCCATCTACTCTAAACGTAACATTAATTTATTTGAGGTACCCTTTGCCCGCAAAGTATTAACCCTGCTGCGTTACATAGCCTGCGAGCTGGATACGCCCTACAGCGGTGACGACCTGCTATTCTCTATCCTGCACTTTGACTTTTATAACATACCGCCCATAGAAGTAGCCAAATTAAGCATACGGGTAGCGGAAAAAGGTTACCAGGAAAAAAACTCCATCCGCCAGTACCTGCAGGAATGGCAGAAAACGCGCAACCTTACCCTGTTTACAGAAGCGCCTGACCTGGCTATGATGAACGTAAGCAGCATGGTGGAAAAATGGATCAGCGAAGCGCATAATATTACACTGCAGCAGCTGTTTGCCAGCATTGTCAATGATGGCGGGGTAATGAGCTACATTATGCAGTCGCCGGAAAAGATCTGGCTGATGAAGATCTTACAGGCGCTGTTTGATTTCATTAAAGAAGAAACCCATCGCAACCCTGACCTGAATGTAACCTCCCTCATGGAAATGGTGAACCTGATGGAAAGCAACGGCATTCCCATACCGCTGGTGCAGGTAGCCGGTAATGATAAAGGCATAAACCTTATTACCGCGCACGGCTCCAAAGGGCTGGAGTTTGAGCATGTGTTCCTGGCCGGCACCAACTCCCACCTGTGGGAAAAGAAACGGAAGAACAGCAGTGGCTTCTCTTTCCCGGATACGGTGTTTGTAACACAAAGCACCTCTACCGACGAGCAGGAGCTGCGCCGCCTGTTCTATGTGGCCATTACCCGGGCAGAAAAACACCTGTACATCAGCTACCCCGAGTTCAGGCAGGATGGCAAACCGCTGGAACCCAGCATGTTTATTACAGAAATACTGGAACAGCATCAGCTGCCCGGCGCTAAAATGGAGCTGGCAGAGGAAGACCTGTTTGCCTTTGAGCTGCTGAACTACGCCAAAGGCCAGGCGCCGGAAATAGCGCGGGTAGACCAGCAGTTTATAGATACCCTGCTGGCTGGTTTTGTGATGAACGTAACTGCGCTGAACAATTACCTGGATTGCCCGCTGGGCTTCTTTTATAAGAACCTGGTACGGGTGCCCACCGGGCGTTCGGAGAATACGGAGTTTGGATCGGCCGTACACTACGCGCTGGAAAAGCTGTTCCAGAAAATGCAGGAAAACCCGCAAAACGTGTTCCCCACCAAAGAAGAGTTCCTGCGGGATTTTGCCTGGAGCATGCGCCGTAACCGGGAATCCTTTACCAAAGAGGCCTTTGACCGGCGTATGGAATACGGGCGGGATATTCTCAATAACTATTACGATACCTACATTAACAGCTGGCCCCGCGTGGTAAGCGTGGAACGTAATGTGCGCAACGTAGTGGTAAGCGGGGTGCCCATAAAAGGGAAGGTGGATAAGCTGGAGTTTGACGGCAGCCAGGTGAACGTAGTGGATTATAAAACCGGCGATTACGAAAAAGCCATCAAGGAATATAAAAAGTTTGAGCTGCCCAATGAGCGCCACCCCAATGGCGGCGATTACTGGCGGCAGGCCGTGTTCTATAAGATATTGCTGGACAACTACAAGCTAAAGAACTGGCAGGTGGTAAGCACGGAGTTTGACTTTATTGAGCCCAATAAACAAAAGGTATATCATAAGCAAAAGGTGCAGATCACCCCGCAGGATGTAACTACCGTTACCCAGCAGATCGTGAGCACCTGGGCCAAAATTCAGAATAAGGAGTTTTATACCGGCTGCGGCAAAGAGGAATGTCCCTGGTGCAATTTTGTGAAGGATAATAAACTGCATGTAGCCCTGCACAACCTGGAGGAGGAAGCCCTGACCGAAGAGGAGTAAAAGTAAGGAACGAAAGCGCTAAGTTTGCAGTTCAAAATGGCGGAAGCCCATTTAAAATGTAAAATCTCAAATGTTAAATTTTAAATGTAAAAGTAAGGGGTGATAAAGTAGTGCCGGTTAACTTTTACATTTAGTATTTGAAATTTTACATTTTACATTCTTTCCGCCTCCTAAATTGGTAATAGTTTATTAATCAAAGCAAATGATCCAACGTTTCCGGAGCCTGGTTTTGGGATTAATTGTCATCGCTTCCGTTTTTTTGTCGCGCTGCGCCAATATAGTGCCTCCGGGCGGCGGGCCCCGGGATACCCTCCCTCCCCTGCTGCTGGCCGTTGATCCGCCGGATTCTTCCCTGCATTTTAAAAGCCGTAAGGTGCATTTTACCTTTGATGAATATGTGGAGATGGATAATGTGTTCGATAAAATGATCGTTTCCCCCACCCTGAAACGGGTGCCCACTGTTACTTCCAAGCTGCGTACCGTAACCATGGAGATCAAGGATACCCTGGCGCCAAATACAACATATACCTTTAACTTTTCTGATGCCATTAAGGATGTGAATGAGCGTAACCCGATCGTTGATTTTGCCTACGTGGTATCTACCGGCGATTACCTGGATCCCCTGCAGGTGCTGGGCC